>JAYTNQ010000153.1:0-11800 GCA_043748255.1 Bacteroidota bacterium | reverse complement strand
AAATTTGAGTATTTTTGCAAAAAAAAATATGAACACCCTAACAGCAACCAACTTTCAATTTCCGCTCCAAAAATCTGTTTATCATGGTAAAGTGCGTGATGTTTATAATATCAATGACGAGATTTTGGTGATGGTTGCTACAGATAGGCTATCTGCGTTTGATGTAGTATTACCAAAAGGGATTCCTTTTAAGGGTCAGATTTTGAATCAAATAGCTACAAAATTCATGACTTTGACACAGGACATTGTTCCAAATTGGTTGGTTGCAACTCCAGATCCAAATGTTGCAATTGGTCATTTGTGTAGCCCATTTAAGGTTGAAATGGTAATTCGTGGGTATTTGTCTGGGCATGCTGCTCGCGAATATGCGCTTGGAAAACGTATGGTTTGTGGGGTAGAAATGCCCGATGGAATGCGTGAAAATGACTGTTTTGCAGCACCTATAATCACCCCTACGACCAAGGCAGACAATGGTTCGCATGATGAGGATATCTCGCGTGAGGCGATTTTGGAAGGTGGGATTGTGAGCGAAACCGATTATTTGATTTTGGAAAAATATACCCGAGATTTGTTTGCTCGTGGCACTGAAATTGCTGCTTCGCGAGGTTTGATTTTGGTAGATACCAAATATGAATTTGGCAAAACCAAAGATGGAATTATTGTTTTGATAGATGAAATTCATACGCCAGATTCGTCACGATATTTTTATGCTGAAGGCTATTTGGCGCGACAAAATGCGGGTCAAGAGCAAAAACAATTGTCAAAAGAATTTGTGCGTCGGTGGTTGATCGAAAATGGTTTTCAAGGAAAAGGGGATCAAATAGTGCCAGATATGACCGATGATTATGTTAATTCAGTATCGGCACGATATATTGAATTGTTTGAAAATATTTTGGGAGAGCCGTTTGAAAAGGCTTCAACCGAGGCTATTTTGTCTCGAATTGAGCAAAATGTTTTGACATATTTGGCTCGGAAGTAGGTTGTTTTTTAATAATATAGACATATATCCAAGTGAGAGTAAATGTTGGAATGATGTCTGTTTCTGGCAAAATTTCTTCCAAAAAATCTATTATGGCGGCTACTTTTCCTATGGTTCCGGGATACATTTTTGCTAATATATAGGCAGATAGTGGTGCCCATATAATGTCGATAATCTCTGCCACTAATGGGATTGTGTAGGACAACATGCCTATTGTGTCAAAAATTAGTCCAAAAATCAATTGAATATATTTTGTTTTTTTTTGGATTTGCATATTCTTTTTTTATGCTATTGCACAAATAGTGCCATTTTATAAAACATCATTTAATTTGAGTCGAAATAATAGTTTTTGGTTGTTACGTTCGACTTCAATTTTGACGCTTTCATCATCATTTGCTTTGAGCAAATTATTGATTTGCTCGAGTGTTAATTTGTAGCTCAAAACACCGTTTATGGTTGTGATTATATCGCCTTTTTTGAGTCCAATTAATGCTGCTTCTGTATCTTTTCTTACATTGATAATTTGATAAATTGGTTTGAGTTCAAATTTGAATTTGAAATCTAAATTTTCGTTTCCAAAATTAAATTTGATGGCTGGCGAAGCAGTAGTTTGCAAGCTTTCATCGTTTTTAACAAGTTGCAAACCAATATGTTCAATTACAATTCCACTTTTGTTGTAGCCGAATTTTTGATCAAAATTGTTATTTTTTTTTAGATAAAGGTATTTGTTTTTGTAGTCAAACAATAGATTAAAACGCCGACAAATTTCGCCTCCGATAGCGCCAGATCTGTTGTCGGTAAAATTCATTTCGGTGACCGTTTTTAGATCTGGAAATGCAGCAATTGGATTTTCAAAAACAAAATTTTGTAACTTCAAATTATTGATTTTCGCACGTTGTCCATAAATTTCTCCACTAAGTCCACGACCCAAAAAATCGTCAAAATTTTTATCAGGAATTTGCAAGTTGTTATTAGTGCTTCTAAAAACCCAAATCGCGTCACTATTTCCGGTGTCTATCAGGAGTTTTCCGGGGTTTTTTTGGCTTGATATGCAAAGTTCTGCAAACAAATAAGGTTTTGCCCTATCGATAAAAATTGGAATTGGAACATATTTTTTTAGTTTTTTTTGGTTAAAAAAATCACGATTGTAAATGATTAGTTTGTGCTTTTTATAATTAATTTCGACCAAGTTTTCTTTAAAAAAATGGTAGCCAATGATACCATTGACTTCTATACCGAGGCTTGACGAAAAATTAAAACTTTCGTCGAGAACAATTACCAATTCTTGATTTTTGGATTCTAAATCTTTGACAGAGAAAATATTATTTCGTGATTTTAGCCCCTCAATAGCGTCCAAATCCCCCAAACCTTTTATTTTAATTTTTTGAATATCAAACAGTTGCACTTCAGTTTTGTCGTCAAGACTGAACAATATGTTTTCTTCAACCCCTGTATCCAGCAAAAAGTGCATAGACACGCTGTTTACTTTCATTTCGAAAACAATCAAATTGTTGATTAATTGAAAAGGAATTATAGCTTTTTTTTGATTTTTTTGAAACAAAAAACCATCCTGAGCAAAAATGGCACAGGTGCAAATCAGCAAAAAATAGAATTTTATTACCCATTTCATTATCCTTATTTTTTTGAAAACAATGAAAAAATACGATTGCAATACATAAACATGAATCAAATATACAACAAAATAGTATTTAAAATCCGTTTTATTGGTTCTTTACGATAAATAATTTCCAAAATCAGATTTATTCTAAAAATTGACTTTCTATCAAAAAAATCAAAATCGTTTTTGATTTTTTTATGAAGCACAACAATCGAAAGCCAAAATACTAGTTTCTGTCCATGCTATTACTTTTTGGAATTTCAAAACATAAACGTCCAAAATAGTTGGTTCCAAAATATTGGAATTTGTATCAAATAAAAAACACCCAAGTGATTTTGGGTGTTGATTCTCATAAAGATAAAGTAGGTTTATTTTATGATGATTTTTTTGGTAAATGTTTCGGTTTCAGTTTGCATTTTTACGATATAGGTTCCGGCTTGATAGTTTTTTAGTGGTATTTGGATGGCGTCTTGTGACTGCTCTTGTACGTTCCATGTGGTTGTGTTTTGACCTAAAATGGTAAATAAGCTTATCGTTTTGATAATAGCTGTGGTTTGGTTGTGTATCGTGAGTATGTTGTCTGCATTTGTAAATACGATTGCTGGTGTGGGATCTATTGGTTTTTGTTGTTTGTTTGCGGTGGCAAAAATTTTGAATCTCATAGAAAATCGCCCTACATAGGTGCCTGCGTCAAGAAATATATCAAAATTTGAATTGACAATATCGTGGTATATTCCAGTGAAACTGTCATAGATATAGACTTGTTGTCCTGTTGTAAAATTGGTCATTTCGTCGATATTAAAATGTACGTTTCCGGTTATTGTTTTGATACCAATTGGATATTCGATGGTGTCGTCAAAAAATCCTTCGCCCATAATGACATATTTTTTGGTGCCAATCAAGAAATACATTTCGCTGATATAGTTGTCAAACAGTACACCGTCATAATTTTGATCATAACCGTGGGTTGCTTTTTCGTTCATAAATCCCATCAATAGTTGGCGGTGATAGTTGTTGGCACCTGTATAACCTAATCTAATTCGGGCATAGCCATCATTTACAGCTTCGTCGTTTGTATTTTCTACTTCGTGGTTTTGGGCGTTTAGCACGTATTGAGGATTTGGTGGAAGTGGAATTTCCATATTGTGATCTGTGTCAATTTTTATGGTTGGGGTGGTGTGGTCATCTTCGTTTTCATCATCGTCATCATGATCTGTTTTTGGTTTTTTTGGCCCACCTTTTCTAAACATAGGGTTTGAATTGACGTTGTCTTCTTTGATAAAAAGTCTTTGGCTGTTGTTGAACGAAAAGTTACCGCCTAAATCACCTGTTACAAAAAACCCTTGCCCTACGGGTACATATCTTGAAGGCACACGTCCGCTATAGCCCAATCCGCTTACTTTGTTTGAGCTAATTGCGGGAGCACCTCCTACGAGGGTTCTGGTGGCTTGACCTGCTTGGTATTGCGACAATACGTGTGAAAAATTGGTGTCAAAATGTTCCCAAAAATACATTACACCATATAATATTCCGGCGTTATCATTCAAAAATTTGACAGAATCTAATGCTGATGGATAAGGATTTCCGGTGAGGTTTAGATTTCCTGGGTTTACTGGCAATGTGATTGTTCCGTTATTTGGTTTGCCAACAAAAGTATAATTTTGCCGTAAAGTGCTAGCTGCAGACCCTTTTGTAATAAATCCCATTCCAGGTTTGATGTTTGCAAATGGATCTAAAAGTGTCCAATTTGCTGATGTGTTGCTCAAATTTTGAAATTTATTGATCCATCTTTTTGCAATGCTTATTGGAGATGATGGTATGGCATTTAGTCCTAATATCCAATTGATTGTAAGCGGATTGTTGGGGTCTGTACCGTCTTTGAAAACGTCGTTTATAGAAAACGGGATTTGGTTTGACGTTGTGCCTCTCAAACTTACTGGTGAGCACCAATGGTTGTAGTTGTACAAGTTGCTATGTCCTTGTTGATCTCGCTCAATATAGCCACTACTGTTGACTTCTAAATCGCTATCAAGGGTTTGAATTAGCTGTGAATGACCTACCAAATCAATTTTTCCGTCCAATTTTAAGTAATGAGATATTTGAAGTTTGGTATCATTTTTAATATTCAAAATACCATTGTTTACAAATAGTCCTAACAAAATTTTGTTTCCATCTGAATCAATATTGTGATTTGTTTTTGCAATATTCCACTTGATTGGCGTGATACCGTCAACAATAGAAAGACTATTTGGCAAATCTTGTACATCGCTATTTATCCAGGTTGTAGCGGTAAACCATGCTCCATCAGCAGCAGATTGATATGGCAATGGTGCGGTTTGACGATCCACAGTGATTAAATTTCTCAAAGCTGCAGTATAATCGTTGTTCGATTTGTCCTTGGTGTTGGTGTAGGTGTAAGTTGACATTGGATAATATGCTTTCAAATTGTTCCAAGGAATAGTTTTAACCTCGTTCAAAGTAATGCTTTGTGGCAATATACTTCCTGTAATTGTATTGTCTGTGTGTTTTATAAGTTCTTGATTCATAACAAATTGCAGTTGAGATTGAGACAAATCGATATCAAAAACCCTTACTTCGTCTATGCTTCCGTTAAAAAAAGAAGTTGTATTAAGGCCATCGGCAGCAGCAATCAAAAACGATTCTGTACTTGGCAATACTGGCAAAAGCGACATTGAGGTTTCATAAACGCCGTCTATATACATCTTGGCAATCGTGCCATCAAATGTTACGGCAACATTATGCCATTTGTCTAATGGGATTATGGTGTTTGAGGTGATAGTTTGTTGGGTTCCGTTTACCCAGCTCATTTCGAGATTCCCATTATTATTGATTCCAAAATCATATCCATTTACAAATCCTGCATCTCTCTTTGATATTATTGATCTGTTACGACTATTTCGTTTCATCCATGCCGAAACTGTAAAAGTGGTATTTAAATCCAAAACATTTCCCGCATCAAGATAGTCATCAATTCCATCAAAAGTAATAGATCGTTCAAACGATTTTTCGGGTGCATATCCAAAAGTAATATATTTTGTTCCTGTAAAATCAAAATCTGTTTCCAATTTTGAACCATTGTAATGCAAAACACGATATTCTGACCCTGGATCAAAAATAGGACTACTTGACACAAACATCAAAAAGTCGCCAGGAGGTGTTATAGTACCTGTAAGCATCGTTGAAGGGATCGAGATTTTGACTGTTTTTAAATCACCCCCAGTTTCTACAACTCTCCAAGTTCTACCAATCGAGATAAACTCTACATTGGTAGTCAATCCAGGTATTCCTGCACTCATATTGACCGTGACCGCTGGTTGCGCAACCAATGTTCCGTTGTTGCTACCCCAAACCAAAAAGTTTTTGTCGATGTCAAAAGTATTTGGATTTGCCGAATTGGTTTCGTTGATCGATTTTAGCCCAATCGTAATATCAGCAATAGTATTTTCTGTTTTGGATTGTTTTTGAATTAATCCCGAATTATCATCACGGCCAATACCTGCAATGTTATAATTGAATCCTGCATTTGAACTATATATAATATTGCCATTTGAGTTGACATAATTTTGACTTACTCCATTTACTCCCAAGGTGATGCCGTATTTAATGGCCAAATAAGATTGAATTTTGTTGTTGTCTGGGTCTGAATTTTTGGCTGAATAATTGATAATTTCTAGCATATCTCCAACATACGAAGCATCAAAAAACTCGCTTCTTCCCAACCAATATCTTGAATTTGGAATATCTTTATAGGTAGGTGTGAGTACTTCTGCAGTAGTCAAGGTTGCGCCATTTGCCAAAATTTCCATTCTATTCAAAGCACTTTTACGTGGGTTAAAAATGTTTACACCATTGTAGGTTTTGGTAGTGCTAATTTCTGCAACTCCATAAGTAGTTTGGGCACCTTGATTGTAGGCAATTAATTCGTTGGTGTGTCTTGCAGAAGTATTTCCAATTTCAAATCCAGTAACATCCTGCGAGGCTTGATTTGTAGCTACATCATCTCCACAATACACATCCTGTGGGCTTAAAATACTCGAGATAGTACTTGTGGGTCTTATTACAATAAACATATCAGCATTGTTAAAACCTTGGTTTCCAGACATGGTGTTTGCTCCGTTGAATTTTATAACAGGATTGAAATTTACATTATCATTCGCATTATTTTGAAATTTTGGTTCTTTGGCAAATTTAGCAACCGCAGTTTTTGTACTTCCAATTGTTTGATCTGTCCATGTAGAAACAGGCATATTATCTACAACACCGCCTATATTACTATCAGCTTTAAGCCAAAATTTAAGATTTGTTTTTACGCCTCCAGGAGCAGTATTTAATACAGCTGCATTCTGAACCTCTGCTTTGATGTCAAAGTTATAAATGGTTTCATCAACATCATTGCTTATGATATTGATAGTGGCTGTTTTTATACCTAAAGCCGTAGGGGTAAATTTGATTACAAAACTTGTAATTGCAGAGGAAGCCAATGTAGTTGGCAATGCCGTAGCCGTAAACATTGCTGCATTTGCTCCTGTAATGGTAATGGTTGCGTTTAATGTAAGTGCCAATGTACCAAATGAATACACATTAAATGGTAACGAAATTGGTGTAGATAAATCTGTAATCCCAAAATCGGTTTGGTCATTAACACTTGGCGTAATATCTCCATCAGCGATAGAAACTTCGTTTCCTTGAATATCAATTTCTACTCCAGCTACAATGGCCGAGCCCGAAATCACAAAATCATAAATACTCTCATTGTCATCGGTATTATTGATAGTTACTAATGCTATGGAGCTTCCTGTTGTAAGTGGACTAAACTTGATCTGAAAAGTCAAACTTCCACCAGACGGAATCGTATCGCTACTTGGTTGGCTGCTTACTACAAAATTACTACTTCCACTAAGCATTACAATTGGAATACCTGTTAATACCAATGGCCCTGCACCTGTATTCTGTATCGTGAAGGTTCTTGTAATAGTGGTTAAAACCAAAGCAGATCCAAAGTCGGTGCCGTCTGTCAATGATGGTCCAGAATCGCCATCAACAATAGAAACGGACAAACCTTGCAAATTTATTTCGGGAGATTGTCCTGTTCCGCCTGTTCCTGCAATCACAAAATTAAATGGATTTTCGTCATAATCATTGGTTACAAAAGACAAATTTCCAAATCTTGGTCCTATTGCAGAGGGCGTAAATTTGATTGAAAATGTGCTGCTCGCTCCTGGCAAAATGATTGCCGATGGGTTTGAAATCACAACAAAATCACTCGCATTTGCCCCAGAAATTGTAATCAATCCTGTTGTCAAATTTATAGTTCCATTATTTTGAACAATATAAGTTCGGGTGATACTTACGCCAACGTTTGATGTTCCCAAATCAGTAAAATCGGTAGTAATTGGGGTGTTATCTTCGTCAGCAATATTAAACCCATTACCTGAAACCGAAATTTCGGGTGCATTTATAGACGCCGAGACAGCTACTCTTGGCGTTGTGGTACAGCCCCCATTTGAAACTTCAATATAGTAGGTAGTGGTAGCAACAATAACCGGTGTAGTAAAACTATTACCTGTTGCCAAAACCGTTCCTCCTGTTAAGGTATCAAACCACGAAATGATACCACCCGTTGCTGTAGCACCCAAAACAACCGTCCCGATATCTACCCTCGAGCCCGGAGCTGTAGAAACTATTGATGGTGTTGGCAAAACCGTAACCGCCAAACTTTGCAAAGCAGAGCTACATCCATTTGAACTCGTAACCTGAATAGTTCCAGATGAAGCACCAATGATTACTGTAACAGAGTTTGTATTGCTTCCTAAAATTTGAGTCCAACCCAAGGGCAAAACCCAGTTGTAAGTAAGTCCAGGCGTGTTCGTCACATTATAATTTACGGTATATCCCTGACAAATTGTGGTTGGCCCGTTGATCAAACTTGGCTGCGCGGGTGTGCCCGATGTTGTGACCGTCAATGATTGTGATGGTCCTGCTCCACAGTCATTTACAACGGTTACCTTAACGTTTCCAGAAATGATACCAGCCACAACCGTTATAGAATTGGAGTTTCCACCAGCAGTTTGAACCCAGTCTGACGGAAAAGTCCAATTATAACTATTTCCGTTTACATTGGTTACATTATAAGTTTGAGAAGATCCAGAGCAAACCACATTATTGCCATTTATTCCTCCAAGTTTATTCGGAATAACTACAGATATCGAACTAAAATTTTTTGAAGTTCCGCTTCCACAACTATTGCTTGGCGTGATCGAAATATTTCCGTTTGCCACACCAACCAACACTGTCACAACATTTGAATTTGAACCTGTAAGCTGTGTCCATCCATTTGGAAAAGACCAATTATAGTTTTCGCCAGCTACAAATGGAACACTATACGTTTGTGTAGAACCCTCGCACGGATAAAGATTTCCTATCAACACCGAGGGCTGGGCTGGCACCGAATTGACATTAAAACTTGCAGTATTGTTTGTAGATTGCGCGTTATTACAATTGTTTGGCGAAGTTCCGCCACTCAAAAGATTGGTAATTGTAATAGTTGTAGCACCAGATGTTGCCAAATTTCCTGTTAAAAAACTACCCGTCCCAGCTGTAGCTACTGTCATCACTGCATTGGCAGCAATTGCAACATTACTTCCAGAAAGATTATAGGTAACATTATAAACCCCAACAGGCAAATTTAAAGCAGTTGAAGTTAACAAAACACTCGCTTTTGAACCGTTACAAACCGAAGCAACTGTAGTAGTTGATATAGAATACGTTGGACAAACCCATGAAACAATCACTTTTCCGTTTGATCCATTACCACCCAATCTGTCTGTGGCAGTCAATGTATGCGCTCCGGCACCACCAGAACCAAACGAAGTATTGTTTAAACCATTGGTATCTGTCGCACTTCCATTTACACCAAAACCACCACCCAAAACGGCCACGCCCCCAACGGTTAGTAAACCAGCTGTTCCGTTTGCTGCAGTACCAGCGCTACCACCACCACCACCGCCAGCAACACCAAGTGCACCGCCAATGCCACCACCACCACCATAAAAATTGGTTGTACCACCAATATTACCTGTAACAACGGCAATGCCACCAAGGGCACCTGTTGCATTTGCGGTACTACGTGCGCCACCAGATCCACCAACAGCCATAAGGGTTGTTGCAGATCCAAACCACGAGTTTCCACCAGATGCACCTGCATTTATAGATCCAATTCCTCCATTTCCAACGTTTACGGTATAAGTATTTCCAGAAATTACCGCAAGAGTTGCGTTTTTGGTATATGCTCCCGCAGCACCACCACCACCAGCAGAAGGGTTTCCTGTTGCTCCACCTCCAGAGCCGCCAGCACCCCAAACTTCGACTGATATTTGGGTCACACCTGCAGGAACTACAAAACTACCATTTGTTACAAAAATTTGGGTCGTTTGTGCACCTATATTTGTGCTAAAAAATAGCATTAAAAGCATCACTATTTGGAGACAATTTTGGAGTAGATTTCGTTTCATTTTGCTGTTTTTTTAATTCGTTGTATTTCTTTCAACACGATAAAATTATTAATATAAAATCAAATAAAAAAATTTTTATTCACTTTTTTTAACAATTTTATCGTTTAAGTGTATTAAATCATCGCCAAACCGCACTATATACGGTTTTTTCATTTTTAGTTTTTTTTTCTAAAAAATAAAAAAATCAATTTTCAGGTTTGATTTTAATGGATTTCAAATTGCAACAGCAACTTTAATAAAAAAATAAACCCAAAAAAAGCGAGCAAAAAGGCAACGATAAATAAACTATTTTGAAACAAAAAAACAGATAAAAAATCGGCAGTTTTTTGCGAAAATAATCAACAAAAAAAAACCGCTTTTTTTACATATATTTGCCATAAAAAGAGCCATGGAAGAATGTATTTCGGTTTTTGATATGCTAAAAATTGGGGTTGGCCCATCAAGCTCACATACATTAGGGCCGTGGCGTGCCGCCGAAAGGTTTTTAATAGAGCTACAAACCAATCATCAATTATCAAATGTGTTACGCATACAAGTTGATTTGTTTGGCTCGCTATCACTTACAGGCAAGGGACACGCAACAGATTTGGCCATCATGCTAGGTCTTTCAGGCGAAAATCCCGAAAATATTCCTATAGAAAATATAAGTTCTATAATTAAAAAAATTCAACAAAGCCAACAGCTGCTTGTAGCACAACAACATCCAATTCCGTTTGATGCTATCAATGACATTATTTTCAACAAAAATTTCTTGCCATTTCACGCTAACGGAATCACTTTTACCGCTTTTTTCCAAAATCAAAGTTCCTACATCGCAACCTATTATTCAATCGGAGGCGGCTTTGTAGTCAAACAAGAACGAATCAATGCCAAAAAAAAATCAATTCAAAAATGTGCTTTTCCCTTTCCAATTCAAACCGCTGCCCAACTTTTGGAATATAGCATCACCGAACAAAAAAAAATATCCGAAATCGTTTTTGAAAACGAAAAATCGATGCGAACCACAACCCAGATCCATGATGATTTGATCAAAATCTGGACCACAATGCTCGAATGTATCTACATTGGCTGCCACACCCAAGGCATTTTGCCAGGTGGGCTAAAAGTGCATCGCCGGGCCTTTGATATGCACCAAGATTTGATTGGACTTGCCAATTATAACAATCCACAAGAATGGTTAGAACAAATTAGAAAAACCGAAGTCAAATTTCGACAAATCCTAAAATGGGTAAGCTGTTTTGCCCTTGCCGTCAACGAAGTAAATGCCTCCCTTGGCCGCGTAGTAACCGCACCAACAAACGGAAGCGCAGGAGTGATACCAGCGGTTTTGATGTATTATTTGGTGATCGAAAACCATCAAGCCGGAGACAATGAAATCAAACAATTTTTGCTTGTAGCCGGCGAAATAGGAAGCATTTTCAAAAAAGGAGCCACTATATCTGCCGCAATGGGAGGCTGTCAGGCCGAAATTGGCGTGTCAAGTGCCATGGCCGCAGCAGCACTGTGCGAATTGATGGGTGGCACACCCGATCAAGTATTGATTGCCGCCGAAATCGCAATGGAACATCACCTGGGCCTCACCTGCGACCCAATAGGAGGATTGGTCCAAATACCCTGTATCGAGCGCAACACCATGGGCGCCATAAAAGCCATCAATGCCGCCGAATTGGC
>JAYTNQ010000152.1:0-1648 GCA_043748255.1 Bacteroidota bacterium | reverse complement strand
TTGCCATTCAAGGTTTTTGCAGGAAACAAGCCCACAAACACCATTTTGATTCAAAAATTGACACCCGAAAATCTCGGCGCATTAATTGCCTTATATGAACACAAAATTTTTGTGCAAGGCGTGATTTGGAATATTTTTAGCTATGATCAATGGGGTGTAGAACTTGGCAAACAGCTGGCAAACAATATCTTGGACGAAATTAATACTCAAAATATTCAAACACACGATAGCTCTACCACTTTTTTGATGGACTATTTTTTGAAAAATAAAGAATAATACAATCTGGAACAATAAATTCAATATAAAACCAAATAGGAATTATCAATGTTGCTTTTAAAAAAATGATAAAATAAATTATTGATACTACACAGTTCTTGATTTCTTATAACTTTAGATTTTCAGGGTTTGTATCCTCGTTGACTTTCAATTTTAGATTGCTTTTAGTTTTTTTTTTCTCAAACGAATATTTTTGTTTATGGGTTTGAAAATGGATTTTTGGACTTTATACAATTTCGATTTTTAAATTGATATACATATTTTAGCTTTATGTTTAATTTTTTTTTATATATCTATTTTTGGTTTTGAGGAGTGGCAATTTTAAATGGCTATAAAAAGTAAAATTGGTTTAGTATAAATTTTATTGTTTTAGATTATTAATTGTAACAGTTTGAAAATTCAATATAGTTTTTTGCCTTCTTGATAAATTGTGAATGGGTCAAAGTCTATTAGTTCTTCTTTTCCCCAAACGATTGTGCCATATTTGACAACAACATTATTAAAAAACGCAACGTTTTCTAAAGGTTTGTAAACTGTATATTTAAAATATGGTGCGACAGAAAACGCTCTTTTTTCTGAATTTTCAAATACTACTTCCAAGATATAATCTGGTTTTGGAATTACGTGTACAATTTTTGGGGTCATAATTATTGATATTACACAGTTCTTGATTTCTTATAACTTTAGATATTCAGGGTTTGTATCCTTGCAGACTTTCAATTTTAGATTGCTTTTAGGTTTTTTTTCTCAAACGAATATATTTGTTTATGGGTTTGAAAATGGATTTTTGGACTTTATAACATTATAATTATCACAAAGATAACCATTTTTTAAGATTGATAATCAAAACTGCTTTTATGTTTTTGATTAAACTTTCTCAAATCTGGTCTTGAGAAGTTTATAGGTGTGGGATAGCCCCGACGCAGCGGCATCCTTTTTGGATTTTCTTTTTCGGAAAATCCAAAAAGATATAGCGTGAGGCGGGACGGGTGGTGTGCTGGAGCGGCAGCTGTGCTCCAAAAAAAAATCAAACGCAATCTATCAATTGGATTTTGTTAAAACTATCTCAATAAATTTGTCGTTTTGTGGGTTTAATTTTTACCTTTGTAAGTCGCAATAAAATCAAAAAAATGAACGAATCTATCAAACGAAAAGAGGCACTTTTGTATCATGCCAAACCAACTCCGGGCAAAATTCAGGTGGTTCCTACCAAAAAATATGCAACACAACGGGATCTTTCTTTGGCCTATTCGCCGGGCGTTGCAGAGCCATGTTTGGAAATTGCAAAAGACATCAACAACGTTTATAAATATACCGCCAAAGGCAATTTGGTTGCTGTAATCACCAATGGCACTGCGGTTTTGGGGCTTGG
>JAYTNQ010000151.1:0-1655 GCA_043748255.1 Bacteroidota bacterium | reverse complement strand
ATTTGTCACGTTTTTCTTTGGAATCTTTTTCGTCAGAAATATAATAATCTCGGTCTGGCAAGCCCAAGCCTCCAATGCCAATTTCGACAATGTTTCTGGTGCTGTTTTTTTCGTCTGGACCAACGCCCATACCAAAAAAGCCAATGCCGCCAATAGGCTCCATTTCGATCAGCAATTTTTGCAAATCGGTGATGTTTTTGATTGCATTTATTTTGGTAAGATAGGGTTTCAGGGGCTGCAATCCTTGCTTGTTTCGTGCGGTGGTATCGATTATAGATTTGTATAGATTTAAGGCCTTGCCTTGATCGGTGTTCGACTTGTATTTTGGATTTTTTGAAGCGTCTTTTAAAATCACCAAAGCATCTTTGTCTGTGTTTTGGCGCAGTTCATTAAAGCTTCCCCAGGTGGTTTTGTCGCTTGGAATTTCGGTTTTGTCGAGCCATAAACCGTTGACGTATCTAAAAAAATTGTCGTTTGGTTTTACAGATTTATCCATGTTGTCTGTATTAATTCCTGGCATTTTTGGGCTTGTTTGCGACCAGGTCACCGCAGATAAAAGCAAGGCACAAAATGGCAAAACAGATGTTTTTGAGAATTTTATTTTCATTTTATTTTAAGTTTAATAATAATTACAAAAATATTGATATTTTTTTGTTATTTTTACCTCAATTCGATTTTATTTTAATTTAATTTTTTTCATTTGGAAACCCTATTCTCCGACGAATATTTTATGAAAAAGGCACTCGAGGAAGCCAATATTGCTTTTTCTCAAGGCGAAATTCCAGTTGGGGCGGTCATTGTTGTTGAAAACCGCATCATTGCCCGGGGTCACAACTTGACCGAAATGCTACACGACGTTACTGCCCATGCCGAAATGCAGGCTATCACCGCAGCGGCCAATTTTTTGGGGGGCAAATATTTGATAGGCTGCACGCTTTTTGTCACCCTAGAGCCCTGTTTGATGTGTGCTGGAGCCCTGTATTGGAGCCAGATTTCGCGCGTTGTTTTTGGAGCTACCGATGCCAAACGGGGCTTTTTGCAGGCCAAAATTTCGCTACACCCAAAAACAGCAATTCTTGGAGGCGTACTTGCCCTTGAAGCTGCCGATTTGATGAAACGTTTTTTTGAAAACAAACGATAATCTTTTTTTTTTGGCGCACACCACCACTTTCCCACACCACCTGTCCCGCTTTCCGCTATATCTTTTGTTTTTTTTCTGAAAAAGAAAAAAAAACAAAAGGATACCGCTACAATCGGGGCGATTTTAGACCTATAAACTTTACAATACACTATCAAAACAGAAAAAAATACCCAAATTTAGCCACAATTAATATGCAATAAACGCCCTAACAGACCAATCAACCAAGCAATGTATTTGTAAGAAATCAATTATTCTTGTTGATTGTTAAGAGTAATAATCAATGTGGCAATCCCAAAACAGGATTTCTTAATAAAAAATCAAAATACACCAAATCATATTGTTATAAATATAACAAAACACTACCTTTGTGTTTGTTTTAAAACAAATTTATGAGACATATTTTGATCATTGGTGCCGGAAAATCGGCATCAAACCTAATACAATATTTGATTGGCAAAGCCGAAACCGAAAATTTGCACCTCACCATCGGCGATTTGTCTTTGTCATTGGCACA
>JAYTNQ010000150.1:0-4590 GCA_043748255.1 Bacteroidota bacterium | reverse complement strand
GCCCCAACATTAGAATTAGAGGTGGTGCTTCTTTGAGTGCAGAAAAAAGTCCGCTTATTGTGATTGACGGTGTGCCGATAGACAATCAAAATGCAGCAGGTAATGGAAATCCATTGACGCTGATAAACCCAAATGATATTGAGACGTTTACGATTTTGAAAGACGCTTCTGCCACTGCAATCTATGGGTCTCGGGCTTCAAATGGGGTTATTTTGATTACTACAAAAAAAGGGAGCTCAGGCAAAACGCAATATAATTTTTCGTCAACAACTTCGTTTGGTAGTGTCGAAAAGGCTATAAATATGATGGATGGCCCAACTTTTGCAGCATTTGTAGCAAAAAGCCAACCTACATTGGTGGACAAATTAGGGATACCCGATCCAAACTCGACTACTGGAGCTCGCATCATTTATAACACAAATTGGCAAGATGTTATTTTTAGAAATACCATTAGCGTTGACAATAATTTTAGTGCGCGAGCCAATTTGTTTCAAAAAATACCTTTCAGAGGCTCGATTGGATACAACAAAACCGAGGGAGTTGTAAAGACCAATGATTATAAAAGATTGACGCTTTCGCTAAAAATGACGCCAGTATTGCTGAACAATCACTTAAAAATTGATTTGAATGCAAAAGGACAAATGTCAAGCAAAAATGATATTGATGCCAATGGGGCTATAAGTGGCGCATTGAATATGGATCCAACCAAACCTGTATATGGCGAAAGTCCAAACAACCGTTTTGTTGGATATTATCAAAATTTGCAGCTCAATTCTAACAAATATACCATTCAAGGACAAACAAATCCACTTGCTGTTTTGGAACAAAGAACCCGTCCGCAAGACATCAAAAAATTGGTTGCCAATATAGAAACCGATTATAAAATTCCGTTTTTTCCAGAGTTGCACGCTGTTGTCAATTTAGGTCTTGAAACCTCGGAATCGAAATTATCTGATATTTATGCAGAAAATGCGATACAATCTTATAACTTTAATCAAGGGATTGATCCAGAGACCAACTATGTTTTCAATCCAGGCGAAAATTATTCGGAATTTCAAACCATTACCAATAAAACTTTTGATGCGTATTTGATTTATTCTAAAAAATTTAATGGTTTTGTTAGTCGTTTTGAAACCCAAGCTGGACATAGCTATCAAAGTTTTGTAAATGATGGTTATAAAACCAATTATAGAGATGATGCAAAAACAGGAATAAGAGAAGTTTATATAGAAGTTGCCAATAACCCAACAAATAGATATTATAATGAAATGCTTTTAGAATCATATTTTGAAAGAACAAACATTGATTTTTTGAACAAATATTTGTTTACTTTTACCTTACGAGCTGATGCATCGTCACTTTTTAACAAAAAAAATCGTTGGGGTTACTTTCCTGCAGTTGGATTTGCATGGAAAATGAAAGAAGAATCTTTTATAAAAAACAGTAACTTTTTGTCGGATTTAAAACTCCGCATAGGGTATGGAATTACAGGAAACCAAGACATCAGAAATTCATCGGGTTATTATCCAAACACACCGCTATTTGCTTATGGAAACGCAAATGGACAGTATTTGCCAGGAATATATACCTACTCTGCCAAGCCATATAACTCGAATTTAACGTGGGAAAAAACAGTGACAAGCAATATTGGTTTGGATTATGAACTGTTTGATTCTAAAATACTTTCGGGCAGTATTGACGTCTATTTTAGGCGTACAACCGATCTTTTAGCAAAAGTTCCTTTGGCACCTGGACAATCACTTACCAATGAGTTTACAACCAATGTTGGCTCGTTAAGCAACAAAGGGATAGAGCTTAATTTGAATCTAAAAGCCCTTTCTACCAAAAACATTTCGTGGAACTTGAATGCAAATTTTGCTTATAATAAAGGTAAAGTTGAAGATTTGAAAACAACAACCTCATTGCAAGATGATAACTCATCTATACCTAATGGCACCGGAAACAAAATAGCCTTTAATACGGTTGGGCAAGAACCTTATTCTGCCCTAATGTATGAGCAAGTCTATGATACAGCAGGCAAACCGATGCCCAATGTGTTTGTGGACAGAAACGGTGATGGCAGTATTGATGAAAAAGACAAATATTATATCGCAATAGTTCCAAATGCAACTTTTGGATTTGGCACTACTTTGAGTATTTATAATTTTGATTTGACCGCCAGTTTTAGAGGTCAAATAGGCGGGAAAGTTTACAACACCCGAATTTTAGAAGCAGGTTGGTCAAACAAAGTAGTACCCGTAAACAGTTTGAGCTTGAGTAACGTATTGAACATTGACCATCCATTTGTTACTAATATTGGCAACATTCCTTATTCTGATTATATGCTAGAAAACGCAAGCTTTTTGAGATGCGAAAACATTACTTTAGGATATATGTTTGATTGCTTTTCAAAAGATGTAAAAATGAGAAGCTTTGTGGCGGTGAACAATTTATTTTTGGCAACCAAATACACCGGTCAAGACCCAGAGAATATGAATGGTATTGACAATAATTTTTATCCACGACCACGCGTTTTTAGTTTTGGTGTGAACTTTGATTTTTAAAAAATAGAAAAAATGAAAAAATATTTCAAACATTTTACAATTGCATTTTTGTTGATTCTGACCAGCTCTTGCGAATTGGATACAAAACCAAAAGTCGAGCTTTCTTTAGAAAATTTATTAATAGAAGATCCAAATGCAATCAACGGATTGGTATCAAAAATGTATGGGACATTTGCACTCACCGGATCATCTGGGCCTGGCTCTTCAGACATTTCTGGACCAGATGCTGGCGAAACAGGTTTTTTGCGTGGCATCATTAATTTAGAAGATTTTAGTGCAGATGACATGAAAAATCGCTGGGGCGATAATGGATTGGATCAATTGACTACAACCTCAAATTGGGACAGCACCAACAAATTTTTTAGGTATCTTTTTGATAGAGTTTATTATACTGTGCCACAATGTAACAATATCATTTTGGCATTAAATAATACAGATGTTCCAAACAAAGAACTGTATATTAGCGAGTTGCGATTTTTGCGTTCTTTGGCCTACTTTTATATGATCGATTGCTTTGGAAAGGGAGTTTTGGTTACAGAAACAGATTTAGGCAGCACTACTCCAGTGCCACAAGCTAGCCGTTTGGAAATGTTTAATTTTGTAGAATCAGAATTGATTTCGGTCGAACAATCTTTGCCGCTAACCAGTGATTACGGGCGAGCCAATAAATCTGTTGCTCGAATGCTATTGGCAAAACTGTATCTAAATGCAGAAGTATATACCAATCAAAATAAATATACAGAAGCCCTCACTTATGTCAAAAAAGTAATAGACGAAGGCAATTATACCCTTTCGCCAAGTTTTGTTAGTGTGTTTTCTGGAGATAATGAAACTTCATCTGAAATTATTTTTCCGCTAATTGCTGATGCGATTGTAAGTCAAAGTTATGGAAACACCACTTATATAGTAAATGGCGGATTGAGTGCAGACACGATGACCCTTAATGATTTTGGGGCCAAAGATGGTTGGGGCGGACATCGCGCTACAAAAGCCTGGTATGGATTGTTTGGTACAAACCTGCTAAGCTCGCCAGATGATCGTGCCAAATTGTTTTGGACAACCGGACACACATTTGAAATGACTGATTATAAAATTTGGAAAAATGGGTATCCATCAACCAAATTTAGAAATTCAAATTTTAACAGCACCTCAATTCCAACGAGTTTTTCAAGTACCGATTTTCCATTATTTAGATTGGCAGATGCCTATTTGATGTATGCCGAATGTGTGCTTCGAGGCGCAACGGGCGGTACAAACGACCAGGCACTTACTTATGTAAATGCCGTTAGAAACCGATCAAATGCAACTTCAATAGCAGCAAGCCAACTCAATTTACAGTTTATTTTGGAGGAGCGTGGCAGAGAACTTAACTTTGAAGGTCATAGAAGAACAGACCTTATTCGATTTGGAAAATTTACCGGAGGCGATTATCTATGGCCTTGGAAAGGCGGTTTGTTGGCCGGAACGGCAATTCCAGATTATTATAACGTTTTTCCGATACCATCAACGGCTTTACAAGCCAATCCAAACCTTACACAAAATCCAGGTTACTAATTTTTTTTAATAAAAAGAACATGAAAAAAATAATTTTAAATATTATAATAACCATAACTGCAGTACTGCTTTTTATTTCTTGCGAAACATTAACCGAAGATCCCGTAGCATCTTTAGTTGCTACTATCAATTTAAGTGCTCCAACATCTGAAACACAAGTAAAATTAGACGCTAATTTGCTCAACAGCGAAGCCATAAAAGTGGTTTATTCTTCGGCAGATTTTGGATATGCTGCTGCAATAAATTATAGTTTAGAAATAGATAGTATAAATGGCAACTTTGACAAACCTCAAACAATTACGTTGGGCAATTTTAATGATGTCTCAACAAATATTCACGAGTTTGTCATTAATCACAAAAAACTCAATGTTACTTTGAATGTTTTAAATAAAAATGAATTTAACATCCTAAATAGTTTCAAAATAAGAGTTGTTGGCAAACCTGTTGGTCAAATGGCAACTTCTACTAATGG
>JAYTNQ010000149.1:0-1657 GCA_043748255.1 Bacteroidota bacterium | reverse complement strand
CATTGTCGAGGATTGGTGTAGCTTTGATGGCGTTTGGCCCATCCACCACCCAACGTGGAAACTCTATTAATTCTTTATAAAAAGGCACCGTAACATCTGTCAAAGTGGTGTATGTAACCACCAAGGCGTTTACAGCGTTTAAGGCTTTATAAGCAGCAATAGCGTTTTTGATGGTTGTTGAAGCGTATTTTTTTTCGATTATAAATGCACTTCCGTTAAATCCAATTCCGTCAACGGTAAAATCTATTCCGTCTCTCACTTTGGCTGGGTTGATAGACCAAATTATTGGAATTTTTTGATTTTTGATTAAGTCATATACCAAACCATAGGGACGTAGCCCATTTCCAATAGATTGTGGCAAAACCCCCATATTGATGATAATAGAACCCGCAGGAATTAGCCTTGTGGTTTGAGCTGCAGAAACAAAACAGACCAATAATAAAAGGGATAGCAAATATTTTTTTAAAACACGAGCAAATAAAGTAGTTTTTTTCATGGTGAGATTGGTATAAAATGAGCTATATATATTGGTTAGAAAAAAACTTATTGCGAAATAGTTGGCTTTCAGCTTGTTGATTTCTAAACATAAATAAAATATAGGAAACAAAGTTAAGCAAAAAATTAGAAACAAAAATGCTTTCTTCTTTTTTTTTTATAAAAAACCCTCGCAACTCAAAAAAAACCAAAACAAACACCCTGCTTGTTTTGTTTTTGTTAAAACAACAATTTGGCTGCAAAATCAAAAAAAAGCCATAAAAACAAGTCTATGCGGCTCGGTTTTATGACTTGTATAAGAAATGTTGATTTTGAAAATATTTTTGATAGAAAAAAACTATATCGTTAGTTTTGATCATATAACCCAAACAGTAGCGTTAGCGCATGACTGTTTTTGACACCTAGTTTTTTTAAGATGCGTTTTTTGTAAGTGCTCACAGTGCTAGTCTTTATACCAATCTGGTTGGATATTTCGAGATTGCCGTTTCCAGACACCAAAAACCGAGCAATTTCTAACTCACGTGGAGAAAGCACTTCAATAGGATTCTCTTTGAGTACATTGGCTTCAATAAGGGCGATTTTCTGTAAGATAGCCTCGCTTATAAATTTTCCGGTTTCAATAATAGAAAAAAAGGCTCTTTGCAATTCAAATTCCGAACTAATTTTGCGCAAAAAACCATCAGCACCGGCTTTGAGATATTTGATGGCAAATAAATCTTCGTCTTGATCTGTAAAAACTAGAAGCTTAATATTGGGTTGGATTTTTTTGATCATCGCAATCATATCAATAGCTTTAAGGTCGCTAATAGTCACTTCGATAACAATCAAATCAAAAACTTCTTCTTTGAGATAAGAGCAGATTTTGTCAAAAAACTCTGATTTGGTAACCGTTACATTGCCAAAAAGCTCTTTCAAAAAATGTTCGATTCCTTTTTTTACAATACAATGATCGTCTGCCAACAATACGTTTAAATTTGCCTCCATAAAAAAATATGATTTATAGCCCGCAAAAATAATAAAAAAAGATAATAAACAAAACACAAACCCTGAAAATTAATTAATTTTTGATATTTATCCTAAAATATTGTAATAAAAACCAATAATTAATTATGATTTTGTAAATTATGCAAAAATAAATATTGATTTAAGGAAAAAAAGTGCT
>JAYTNQ010000148.1:0-1659 GCA_043748255.1 Bacteroidota bacterium | reverse complement strand
TTGAAAAATTTGGCACAGATAGAATGCAAAGTCTTCAAAAACAAGAAGTTATTGATCGTTTGAAACAATTCAAAGCCTTGACACAATTTGACATACAGCTCTAAAAAAACACGCCTCGAAAATTCGGGGCTTTTTTATAAATAAATTTTAATTTCATTTTTACTATCCGATGAGCGACTCCATCAAACACGAATGTGGCATTGCCCTTTTAAGACTCAAAAAACCATTGTCTTTTTATAAAGAAAAATATGGCTCCGCTTTTTATGGCATTCAAAAAATGTATCTTTTGATGGAAAAACAGCACAACCGTGGGCAAGATGGTGCCGGTTTTGCTTCGATCAAATTGGATGTCGCACCAGGAGAACGATATATAAGCCGAGTGCGCTCTAATAACGCTCAACCTATTCAAGATGTTTTTGCTCAAATTAATGAACGCATCAATGACGAGTTGGCACAGCATCCAGAATATACCGCAGATGCCGAACTTCAAAAAGCAAATATCCCATATATAGGAGAGTTGTTTTTGGGACACGTTCGCTATGGTACTTTTGGAAAAAATAGTATAGAAAGTGTTCATCCCTTTTTGAGACAAAACAATTGGATGCATAGAAATCTAATTTTGGCCGGAAATTTTAACATGACCAATGTGGCTGCCCTTTTTCAAAGTCTTGTAGAACTGGGGCAGCACCCCAAAGAAATGGCTGATACTGTTACTATTATGGAAAAAATTGGTCATTTTCTTGACGAAGAAGTCACAGATTTGTATCATGAATGCAAAATGAATGGGCTTACAAAGCGAGAAGCTTCGCCCATAATAGCAGCAAAATTGGATATTACTAAAATTTTAAAAAAAGCATCAAAAAACCTTGATGGTGGCTATGCAATGGCTGGCCTTTTGGGGCATGGCGATGCGTTTGTATTTCGGGATCCAGCCGGAATAAGACCCGCATATTTCTATGAAGACGACGAAATTGTGGTGGTTGCCTCTGAAAGACCGGTGATACAAACGGTTTTTAATCTTGACTTTGAAAAAATTAAAGAATTAGAACCTGGAAATGCGTTGATTATCAAAAAAAATGGCACTGTCACGCAAGAGCAAATTTTGACACCTACCCAAAAAAAGGCCTGCTCCTTTGAACGTATTTATTTTTCGCGCGGAAGTGATGCCGAAATCTATCAAGAGCGCAAAATGTTGGGCAAACTTATTCTACCCGCTGTGCTTGCTGCCATTGAAGATGATACAGACAATACCGTTTTTTCGTATATCCCAAACACTGCCGAAACCTCGTTTTATGGAATGGTTGAGGCGGCACAAGATTTTTTGAACCAACGAAAAAATACTTATATTCTTGAAAACCGTAAAACTTTGACTAAAGAAAAATTAGAAGAAATTTTATCAGTCAAAATCAGAACCGAAAAAGTAGCCATAAAAGATGCCAAACTTCGAACTTTTATTACAGAAGACAGTAGTCGTGATGATTTGGTAGCACACGTTTACGATGTTACTTATGGCGTTATCAAACCAACAGATAATTTGGTCATTATAGACGATAGCATTGTTCGGGGGACTACTCTGAAAATGAGTATTATTAAAATGATGGATCGATTAAAACCAAAATCTATTGTTATTGTTTCCTCGGCTCCTCAAATTCGGTACCC
>JAYTNQ010000147.1:0-4599 GCA_043748255.1 Bacteroidota bacterium | reverse complement strand
CGCCAATTGTCACTTTTCCTAAAATAATGACCCTATCGCCAACCCAAACATTGTTGTGAATCACAACAGGTTTTTCGATGTGCGTATCATCATAAGGGATTTTTTTTCCAAAATCGAAATTATGTATGCTCGAAATAATCAAACAACCAACTCCAGAATGAAAATAATCTCCAATTGTAACAGTTCCTAACCCATTAATTGTCATTCCGTTAAAACTGGTATTCTTTCCTAAAATTGTTTGTTTAGACAATTTTGTTGGTCCACCAACAAATATAGTTCCTTGGTAGGATTTTACCGTTCTTTTGGCGATCTCTACATAAACAAATCGTTTAAATCTTTGGATCCAATAGTTTATTTTTTTTAGTATTTTCAACATATTTTATAGCTATTAATAAACATACAAATTGAACTGCCCAAGATAATGTATAAATTGCTGCAATCCAAATCAAACCGTTTTTTACAAAAAAGAAATTTAGGGTAATACTTATTATGGCTGCAACCAAAGTAATATAAATAAAATAGGCGTTTTTTTCGTAAAACAATAAAAAAGGATTGTATAGCCAATATAGGCTTTGAAATAGGCCTGCAATTATAAATAAATAATAATATTGTAGTACGCTTTGATAGCTTATAGGCAAAAATATTTTGAAAATAAATGGGTAGATTATACAATACACAAGGCTAAAAAACACTAAAACACTACAAAACATCAGGGTGATTTGTGTCAATTTGTTGTTGCTTTTATTGTTTGTCATTTGGTCAAACACATACGGAGTCCAGGCTAATTGAATAGACTGCCCGATCATTGGAATCAAAAACGCCATTTGAAGACCCGCCGAATATAAGGCAAGACTGTCTTTGTCTAAATAATAATTGATAAAAAATCGATCGCCAAGGGCATATATTTGTGCCAAAAGCGAAAAAATAATTAATGGAAAACAGTATTTCAGGGTGTCTTTCAAATTTGTAAAATCTAATTTTATGTTTTTTTCGCTTCTAAAAAAGGTCAATAAATTATAAATAACCGATACAAGTATAGCCATTAAATGAATCCACATCAAATTTGTGAGCGTGAGAATGTGATAGTTTTTGATGTAAAAAACACCCACAATAGTCAATAAAATGATAATTAGATTTGAAAATAAATATTTTTTTGTGTCGTCAACAACCCGATAAAACCCGACTAATATTGCCGATACAGATGTAAAATAAGTCACTGCAAGTGCAAAATATAGAATTGATGGGTCTTGTATTTTCAGTACCTTTAACAAGAATTTCAAATCTATTAAAATGATTAAGTAGCTTAAAATAGCAGCCACAGTTATGGTTGCCATCAAGGTCAACATATATGATTTGAATTGGTTTTTTTCAATATTATAATATTTTCTAACCACTGCATTAGAAAAACTTAGCCCAACAAGTGGTGTCAAAAAGCCAAAAATACTTTTGTATAATGAATAGGCGCCATAATCGTTTAGCGAAAGTGATCTTGAAATGATTGGTATTATAATAATTGGCAAAAGTGCCGTGATTAATTGTGAAACAAAATAAACTGATAAATTTTTGAGCAATTTGCTCGATTTGAAAAAAAGAATAGCTTTTTGAATCATTATGAATTAATCTTATAGTTTGAAGTTTTTTTCAACAATACAGCCAAGAGGAATAATATAAAATAGGTTGCCCAACCGTTTACAAATCCGCTATTGATAAACATATCATTTCCGGTTAATCCGATAGAAATGAAACCCAGAAAACCGATTCTAAAATAGTTTGCAAACTCTATTTCGGCTTCACTTTTTTGAAATATTTTTATGGATTGGGATATTACAGAAAATATAAAAATCACAAAAAATAAAAAAAGCACAAACCCTACAATTCCTCGCTCTACCAAAATATTGATAAAAATATTGTGTGCGTTTGAGAATTTATTACTATTAATATCGACAAAAGAGCTAATACCGGTGCCTAATATTTCATGCCCTTTGATAATTTCGGTGCATTCTTGCCAAATTTCAAATCTTGAGTCGCTTGTAGTTGTCGAAACGGCATCACCTTGTTCTAAAAAGCGTTCAGTATATAGTTTTACAACGTCTAATTTAAAGATTTGGGTACTTACAAACACGGTTGCATTAAAAATAACCAAACCTAAAATGACATAACCGAGTTTTCGTTTTGAATTCCAAAAAATAACAATTAACATTATAAAATAAACTATTAAACCTGTTCTACTCATCGAAATAATCAACAATACTACGTACAAAAGGGCGGTCAAAAATTTTAGTAAACTTGAATTTTTGAAATTTGTTTTTGAAAAAATATACGGGAAAAAAATAGCCAAAATTTGGGTGGCAATATTAGATAGCCAAAGCCCACCACCTGTTCTTATAATATCTGAACTCGAAGATTCGTCTTTTGAAAGGGTGTTGTTGTAATACAACAATCCTATCAACAAAAATAAGATATTTGCCACATAAATTATTTTTAAAATCATAGTTGTATCAACAAATTTATCTTTTGGTATAGAAAGTAAAACATAAAAATATAAAATTGGTCCTAAAATAGCCACCGTGGCAACTACTATAGAGTTTTGAATGTTTTCGGACAAAATTACATTTATGATATGAAAGGAAATCGTAATCATACTAAACTGAAAAAGACCCGATTTGAGTTTTAGACCAAGGTCACTTTTTTTGGCGTTTAGCAAAATAAAAATATTGGTGGCAATGATAATCAAATTGGTTTGTACTCTGTCAAACCCAAATACGCTAAAAGTGTCTCCTTTTAGCGAATCATCTAAGAGTTTTTGAAAAATTGGTTCAGCAATCAAAACCATCAAACTGCTAAAAATAAAAAAATGATACTTTTTTGTAAAATACAAATGGATACAAAAGGCATTGAGCAAACAAAAAAGTAAAAATATCATGTTGTTTTATTTGATGATTTTAGAATATATTGCTGAAGCATCTTCAAAATGTTGCGCTAATGTTTTAAGGTTTAGCACATTATCAATCAAAAAAGCTTCAACTTGGTTGTAAATACCGGGTTTGAATTTTTGTTCGTTTTTGTTTTCAAATTCAAAATTCAAAATTTCTAAACTACCCTTTGTCTGGGTCGAAATCAGCTCGATTGGTTTCAAATAGATTCTTCTTTTTTTAGTTAGTAGTTCTATATTCCATCTGCCTGCGCTTTCCCAATTTGAAATATACGAAAATAAAACACCATTTTTTGTAATTCCTGCTCCTGAAAAATTTGTTTTTGGATGCCAATCTATAGCTCCAGATTTAGAATAAGCACACCAATCTGAAGGCGATCCAGCAATAAAAAATGCGGTATCAATAACGTGTGTAGAATTGGCAAAAAACCAATTTTCTTTTACGCCAGCGGCTTTTTCGAGTGGCTCAATTTTGTGTGCCCATTCTGTAAATTCAAAATGCATTGATTGAAGCCCACCGTCCTCATAGATGAGTCTCTTTACCTGATTGACCGAGGCATAAAATCTCCGGTTATAGGCTACAAAAATAGAATTTTCGACGTCTTTTAAGTATTTTTGATTTTCCAAAAGTTCTTCAATACTAATTGCTGCTGGTTTTTCGATTAATATCTTCTTAATACCTGCTTTTACTAATTTTAATAATGTTGGCATTAATGCTTCTGTTCCTGTAGCAATAATCGCTGCAGTATTACTATTTACTTTATTTGTCAATAAATAATTATCTATACCTCCCGTTACTGGAAGAATTCCTGTTTTTTCTTCAAATATTTTTGCCGATGCTACGCCTCTGCCAATTACAGTAAAGGCTTGTGATAATGCTTTAAGGACATTTGTATAATCTACTGCCATTGGTCCTGTACCAATTAATAATATATTCTCCATATTTAGGTTATTGGACAAATAGCAGTTTCAATTCCTGTAATCTGTGTATATTTTTTTAAAGAAGCTTCTATAAAAGGGATGTGAGATGCAGATGCTTCTGAATAAGTTGGTAGTTTACAATTTCTGGTTTCAAAAATTTGATTTACAATTGTTGTGGTAATACTGCTTTGCATTTCAGTAACAAATGTACTAATTTCTTCATTAAAATAATTTTCTTTTGATAAATGAATTGTTTTTTGGGCTCTCCCTTCTTGAACGAACCATCTATTTGAATTAGTAGATATTATAATAGTAATATCGCCAATTTCGCCATCTAAAGAGCTAATATTAAAGGTGTTTCCGTTTACAAATTTACCTAAAATCGTTCCGGTAAATTCGATATGATTTATTCTTTTACTTTGGTGAATTTGTTTATCAATCCAATCCAAATTGATACTTTGAACTTTGCTATTAGATAAAAAAGCAAATAAATCAATAAAGTGAAGTGCGCTACAAGCCAATCCCCAATTGCTCCCAACTAATTGAAAAACAACCTGTTCGTTTGAAGTGGCTATGGATTCTTTTATTTTTTGAAAATAGGGTGCCATTCGTCTAGGGTGATTGACCCATGTTGGCGTTTTGGTTTGCGCCAAAAGTGCTTCAATGTTTTTGTAAGATTGTAAATCTTGAAACAATATTTTTTCTAAAATCAGGTTTTTTACTTTATAGTTTTCTAATAATTTTGT
>JAYTNQ010000146.1:0-1662 GCA_043748255.1 Bacteroidota bacterium | reverse complement strand
ATTTGCCTATTTTATAAAATTGGTTGGTTTTTTTTCGATCTGTTTGTTTTTAGGAATTTTTGTCAAACGATCTGCCTTTGCGATTGGTTTTTTGTTTGTGTGGTTTGTACTCGAAAAAATTATCTTTCAGTTGCTCAAAGCTTTTGTTTTTAGCGAATCTGTGAGCGAAAAAATATATACCTTTTTCCCGTTAGAGTCGATGTCAAACCTGATTGTAGAACCCGTTTCGCGGTTTAAAGCCCTCCGAACATTGCAAAAACAAGTGGCTCCGATGGCAGAAATCAAGGATTATGGCGTGCATTTTTCGACCATTTTGATCGTTTTGGCTTGGAGTTTTATATTTGTATATGCCTCGTATCGGATATTAAAAAAACGAGATTTGTAGCATTAGATTTTTGGTTGTTTTTGAAAAAATGTATGGTTTTGTTGTAAAGCTTTGTTGTATATTTGTGGGCTGTTTTAAGAAAATGGTTTTTTGAAACGAACTGCCGCGAAAGGGATAGCAGCGGCATCCTTTTTTTTTAAAAGCCCTTTTCGGCTTTAAAAAAAAAGATATAGCGGATAGCCCGACCCCCCGGAGGAACGGAGGTGGGGATTCGCCCAAAAAAAAATAATGATGAACAAAAAAAAGGTTGCTTTTTATACGCTTGGGTGCAAATTAAATTTTTCTGAAACTTCGACAATTGCTCGAAATTTTGTCGATGAAGGATTTGAACGTGTTGATTTTGAGCAGGTTGCAGATATATATGTGATCAACACTTGTTCGGTTACAGACAATGCCGATAGACAGTTTAAGCAGGTTGTGCGCAAGGCTTTGCAGCTTAATGAGCGTGCTTTTGTGGCTGCTGTGGGCTGTTATGCACAGTTGAAACCCGAAGAATTGGCAGCCGTTGACGGTGTAGATTTGGTTTTGGGCGCTACAGAAAAGTTTAAAATCACCGATTATATTCATGATTTGAGCAAAAATGATAGGGGAGAGGTGCACAGTTGCGAGATTGTAGAGGCCGATTTTTATGTGGGTAGTTATTCGATTGGCGATAGGACACGGGCATTTTTGAAGGTTCAAGACGGCTGCGATTATAAGTGTACTTATTGCACAATTCCGCTGGCACGGGGCATTTCGCGTAGTGATGCGTTAGAAAATGTGCTGCAAACGGCGGCTTCTATAGCCAAGCAGGGCATCAAAGAAATTGTGTTGACAGGCGTCAATATTGGAGATTATGGCAAGGGCGAGTTTGGGAACAAGCGTCACGAAAATACTTTTTTGGATCTTGTTCGGGCTTTGGACGATGTTGTGGGTATCGATAGATTGCGCATTTCGTCGATTGAACCCAATTTGTTGCAAAACGAAACGATAGATTTTGTGTCAAAAAGCCGTGCTTTTGTTCCACATTTTCATATTCCGTTACAAAGTGGCAGCAACACAATTTTAGGATTGATGAAGCGGCGGTATCAGCGAGAATTGTATCTGGAGCGTGTGGCAAAAATTAGAAGTGTGATGCCCGATGCTTGTATTGGAGTGGATGTGATTGTTGGTTTTCCGGGCGAAACCGAGGAGCATTTTTTAGAAACCTACCATTTTTTGAACGATATGGATATTTCTTACCTTCATGTATTTACGTATTCTGAAAGGGACAATACTGAAGCTGCAAACATGATTGG
>JAYTNQ010000145.1:0-1666 GCA_043748255.1 Bacteroidota bacterium | reverse complement strand
GTGGGTTTTTTATCTTGAATATTCACATTGTTTTGTACATTTATGGTCAGTGATTAAGCACACAACAAAAAATTAAAGATATTGATTCCCTGTGAGTTAAAACCTGTAATCAAAAATCTTTAAATTTTTGTTTTTACTAAAGTTTGATTATTAAATAAAAAGAAATATATTTACAAATAAATTTAAAAAAAAATGTTTAAAAAATTCACTACAGCAGACAAATTTTTATTTGTAGCAGCATTACTGTCACTTATATTTTCAGAACTACTTTATTTTCAAGGAGATAAAGCAGACGGTGCCTTCATTGGTCTATGGGTTCCTTCAATTTTAGCCTTCGGCATTTATTTAAAACTAATTAATAATTCAAAAAATGATTGAATTTATCCCATACTTTGCAGGTCTCATTACGCTACTTTTTGGAATAGGTTTTGCATTAGCAATAACACAAAATAGCAGAAAGGGCAAATAATTTTTGTTAACAATTTCAATTTTACAAAAGTGACTTGTCATGGCGTTCATTCTTTTTTATTAGGCGCAAACCAGCCTATGTATTAGACCACCCGTCCCGCTGCACGCTATATCTTTTTTTGGTTTTTGAAAAAACCAAAAAAAGGATGCCGCTACATCGGGGCGAAATTAGACCAATTGATTTCAATACATTTTTAGAAAATCGTTGCAAAACACCAGCTTTTATTTTTAGATTTTGTTCAAGGTTGTCTGCTTTTCGTTAACAAAGCAAAACCAAAAATATTGAAAACAAATAATCAGACTTCAAATAAACAGAAAACCCCGCCAAAAGCCTACCGTCTGGACACAAATAATTTTAACTATTTGATTATCAACGATATCTCCAGTGCCGCAAGCGTGAGATTTGACAAGGTTTTCTTGAAGTTGCGACAAGTTTTCGTTAGATATTTTTACATTGTACAAAGATCCAAATCCAGTATTGATGCCATAAATTGGATCGCTATTTGAACCCATTTTCTCATCAAGATAATCACGGCATTTTTGAATGTTAGCGGTTGCCTCTTCTGAAAGTGCTATTTTTTTTTGCAATAAAATAATTTCATTTAAGTCACTCAATGTTAGTGTATTAGCACTTATGTAATGGTAGTTGTCCATAAATTTGGTTTTGAATTTGTAAAAATATCGGATTAGTTTTTTTAAAACAAGTTTTGTTGATAATTATACCTCTTCTTGATCTAAAATTTCTACCGAGAACCAAAATTTCTATTCAAAATAGTCAACTATTCGATAATATTTTATGGAGGGTTTACCGTTTAAGCTTACAGTATTTGTTATCCAATTTCCATTTTGGTCAAAGGTATATACGTTTTCTTGAAAGCGTAAATCGGTTTTTGTTGATTTTAATAGTCCGTTTGCATAATAGGTTTTCAAGATGTTTTTTTCGGGACAAAAGTTAGAAACCATAATATCATTTTCATAGCTAATTTGGTAGGTTTCGCTATTATTCTTGGTTGGCTTATTTTTTTTGAAACCTACTTTTTTTATTAATGTGCCATAATTGTCATAATAATAATCAATGTTTTTTTTCGCTGTAAATTCTTGAACAAGCTGTTGATTTTTATATACTTGAGTAATAAAAAATGGTTTGTCAGCTTTGTCTTCCAAATTGGTTTTTGTGATCATGATCGTATCTTTATTA
>JAYTNQ010000144.1:0-1671 GCA_043748255.1 Bacteroidota bacterium | reverse complement strand
AGCATTGAGGCGTGTTTTGGAGCATTAAATACCATGTAATTTCAAAATAGAAGTCATGTAATTTCAAAATAGAAGTCATGTAATTTCAAAATAAAAGTCATGTAATTTCAAAATAGAAGCCATGTAATTTCAAAATAGAAGTCATGTAATTTCAAAATAGAAGCCATGTAATTTCAAAATAAAAGTCATGTAATTTCAAAATAGAAGCCATGTAATTTCAAAATAAAAGTCATGTAATTTCAAAATAAAAATAGATTTATTAAAATAAAATAGTATATTTGCATTTTAAAATCAGAGAGTTATGGCAATAAACAGAACAATTGTAAAAGAGATAAACATTTCAAAAAAAATGTATCCAATTATAGCAGTGACTGGCCCAAGACAATCTGGAAAAACCACCATGCTAAGAGAGCTTTTTCCGGAGTATAAATATGTGAATTTAGAGAGTCCAGAAGCAAGGCGTTTTTTTGAAACAGATCCAAAAGGGTTTTTGAAAGAATACGGCACATATTGTATCTTTGATGAAGCACAAAGAGTTCCCGAACTATTTTCATGTCTTCAAGTCATTGTTGATGAAGAAAAAATTATGGGACAATTTATATTGTCGGGGTCACAAAATTTTTATTTGATGCGAAACATCACGCAAAGTCTTGCGGGTCGTGTAGCGATTTTCAAACTTTTTCCGTTAGATTTTGTAGAATTGAAATCAGAAAACTTATTAGAAAAAAATTATATAAATGCCATGCTGAAAGGCTTTTATCCCGCTATTTTTGACCGAGACATACCAACTAAATCATTCTATAACAACTACATACAAACTTATGTAGAACGAGACATTATGGAGATTGTCAATATTAGAGACATTCGGTCGTTCAGAACATTTTTGACTTTGTGCGCATCGAGAGCCGGGCAATTGCTTAATTTGAATTCGATTGCAAACGATTGTAATATTACACAACCAACCGCAAAAGCATGGTTGTCGGTGTTAGAAAGCAGCTATATCATTCATCTGTTGCAACCATATTATAAAAATTTTGACAAACGTGTTGTGAAAAGTCCGAAAATGTATTTTTATGATACCGGTTTATTGTGTCATTTGTTGAAAATAAAAGATGTGGATCAAATTAAAAACAACGCCTACAAAGGGAATCTGTTTGAAAACATGATTGTTTCAGAATACATCAAACAAAATTTTCATCAAAATCTTGGGCAAGAATTTTGGTTTTGGCGAGATTCTGCAGGTCATGAAGTGGATTTGCTACGACAAGACGATTTTTTGCTAAATGTAATCGAAATAAAATCTACAGAAACCATCAAGCCAAAATGGTTTGACGGGATGCAATATTTTGCAAAATTAGCAAAAGATGAAATAAAAAGTCAAACTTTGGTGTACGCCGGCCTAGACAATCAAAGTCGCACAATAGCCGAAATTTTAGCTTGGTATGAACTTTTAATACCTTTTGAAAATGATTGAGAATTTTAAAAACCATATTCATCAAAATTGGCCATTTTTGGTAAAAAAGAACCTCCTTTTGGCAGTTAGTGGCGGATTAGACAGCATGGTAATGTGGGATTTGATGGCAAAATTAAATCCCAACATTGCCATAATTCATTGCAATTTTAAACTTCGAAATGCAGAAAGTGATGCCGACCAAGAATTTGTAGAACAAC
>JAYTNQ010000143.1:0-4623 GCA_043748255.1 Bacteroidota bacterium | reverse complement strand
CTGCAACCACAATTCCGTCTGCAAGCGCAACCCTTACTATGGCTGAAAAATGACCTTTGTTTCTGTTCTTGAATTCGCTATCAAATAAATCTGAAAATGACATAGTTTTTTTTTTAGATTGCAAAGATACTTTTTTTTCAATTTTTATCGAAAGAAAATCAGAAAATTTAGAAGTCAAAAAACTTTATAATATTAAATAGAAATATTAGAAATAAATTGTAAGTTTGGAAACAAATTTTATAAAAAAAATGTCCGAATTTTGGGTTTATTTTCAAATTGGTTTGCATCACGTTTTAGACCTAAACGCGACAGACCACCTATTGTTTCTGGTTGCTCTGACCGCTAGTTTTGCTTTTTCAGATTGGAAAAAAGTGCTGCTATTGACCGCTATTTTCACCGTAGGACATACCATTTCATTGTTGTTGGCAGTTTTTGGAATTTTGGCAATCAAAGCCAGTTTTATAGAGTTATTAATTCCAATAACTATTTTGTTAACAGCTCTTTATAATATTTTTACGTCTGGAAAAGCAACCAAAAACCAAAGTATTAACATCATTGGATTTTTCACCCTGTTTTTTGGAATTGTGCACGGATTAGGGTTTTCAAATTATTTTAAAAACCTGCTGCCTGGCAATGCAACAGACAAGCTTTTGCCTACTTTAGAATTTGCCTCTGGAATTGAAGCTGCACAAATTTTGATCGTTTTGACAGTACTACTATTATCTTTAATATCCCAAAATTTGCTTCGCCTCTCCAAACGCGATTTTACACTTATCGTTTCCTCGTTTGTTATTGGGGTGGTTTTACCTTTGATTTTACAACACGAAATTTGGTTCAAAAAATAAAAAATGACGGAAGAAAAACAACAAAAATATGATTTGGCATATCTTAAAATTGCCAAAGAATGGGGCAAATTGTCTTATTGCAAACGAAAACAAGTTGGGGCAATAATTGTAAAAAACCGCATGATTATTTCAGACGGATATAATGGCACGCCTTCTGGGTTCGAAAATTGCTGTGAAGATCAAGATGGTCAAACCCGATGGGACGTGCTGCATGCCGAGGCAAATGCCATTTTGAAAGTGGCTCGTTCTACACAATCTTGTGAGGGAGCAACGCTATATATCACACTTTCTCCTTGCAAAGATTGCAGCAAGCTCATTCATCAATCCGGAATTGTTAGGGTTGTGTATCTTGAGGGCTATCATGATGATGCTGGGGTTCAGTTTTTGAAAAAAGCGGGTATAGAAGTAATACAACTACTTGTAACTTCATTAGCATGAAAAAACACAAAAAATACCTGCCGATTTTGGTTTTTGGCAGTTTTGCTATTGGGATTTTTTTAGGAACATTGCTCAATTTTCCTATAGAAACCAATCACTTTTCAAACAATAATCATAAAAACAAACTCAATAAACTTCTCAATTTTATCGACAACGAATATGTTGACAAAGTAAATACAGATTCGATTGTTGATTTGGCCGTTTCCAATATTTTAGACAAATTAGACCCTCATTCTGTTTATATTCCACCTTCAGATATGCAACAAGTGACCCAAAGTATGCAAGGCGATTTTGTAGGTGTAGGTATCAATTATTATATGCTAAATGACACAGCAACTGTTATCATGCCTGTAGCAGATGGCCCTTCGGCAAAAGCGGGGCTACAAACGGGAGACCGCATTTTGTATGTCAATAATTTTAAATTATTTGGTAAAAAAATGCCAACAGACACCCTTACTACCCACCTCAAAGGAGACGAAGGCACTGTTGTAGATTTAAAAATTTTTAGAAAAAAAAGCCGTAAAATATTGAATATTAAGGTTACAAGAGGAATTGTAAAACTCAAAAGCATCGATATAACGCAGATGATAACCCCATCTACAGGCTACATCAAAATCAATCGGTTTTCAGAAACAACTTATGCAGAATTTCATAGCAGCATATTATTGCTCAAAAAGCAAGGTGCCAAAACAATGGTGGTTGATCTTCGAGATAATGGTGGCGGCTATCTTGATCAAGCTGTTGCAATAGCAGACGATTTTTTGCCAAAAAACCAGTTGATTGTTTTTACAAAAAACAGAAAAGAGCGCATCGACAAAACATTTGCTACGGCAAACGGCAGTTTTGAAACAGGCAAAATTTTTGTTCTAATAAACGAAAACTCCGCATCAGCAAGCGAAATATTGGCCGGAGCACTTCAGGATAACGATAGAGCAATCATTGTTGGAAGACGTTCTTACGGAAAAGGTTTGGTGCAGCGCGAAATGGAATTTGAAGATGGATCTGCCGTTCGACTAACCATTGCACGCTATTATACGCCAACGGGTCGCTCGATTCAAAAACCTTATAATAAGGGGAATGAAGATTATAATCTAGATTTTGACCGACGATTTGCCTCTGGCGAATTGTATAAAAAAGACAACATCAAAATAAATGATTCGCTCAAATTTAAAACCGCAAAAGGCAAAATTGTTTATGGCGGAGGAGGCATTATGCCTGATATTTTTGTGCCTATAGAAATAGAACAAGGCGAAAATAACATAGCATATTTGATGCAATCTGGTCAGGAGTCGGCAATTTTGGGCTATTTTGTTTTTGAACAATTTGATCAAAACAGGCAAGAGTTTGAAGGATTAACTTTTGCAGAATTTGAACAAAAAATGAACAAAACCGATGTTTATTTCAACAACTTGCAAGCTTATTTTACAAAAAATGGGTTGAAAACCAATTTGTCAAAAAACAAAAAATTAGTCAAACGTTTTTTGTTGGCCGAGATGGCAAAATTGATTTTTGGCGAACAAAAATATTTTGAGATTATACTCAAAGAAGATGCGATGCTCAAGGCAATAAACCATGATTTATAGGTTTTTTTCATTGTTCAAAAAAACAAATTTGGTATTACACCGCCAGTTTTTTCAAATATTCTTAAATAAAAAGAAAACAAATCATAATTTGTGCTTAAAACTAAATTTTTTTGATAAGTTTTAACCATTTTTTAACAACATTCCATTAAAAAAAAATTCAATTTGCACTACTTAATTTTAATACCAAGTAAAAAGCAAAAAAGTTAAAAAAATGGAAGAAAACAACCCTACTTTAGACATAAGAGCTATTAATGAAAAAATAGAAAGAGAAAGTGCTTTTATCGACCTGCTCACGATGGAGATGAACAAGGTTATTGTGGGCCAAAAACACATGATAGAGCGTTTGCTCATAGGGCTCTTGGGCCAGGGCCACATCTTGCTTGAGGGCGTGCCTGGATTGGCAAAAACACTTGCTATCAATACTTTGGCGCAAGCCGTTCAGGGCAGTTTTAGCAGGATACAATTTACGCCAGATTTGTTGCCAGCAGACGTGGTTGGCACCATGATTTATAACATCAAACAAAACGAATTTTCGATCAAAAAAGGCCCGATTTTTGCCAATTTTGTTTTGGCAGACGAGATAAACCGCGCTCCAGCCAAGGTGCAATCAGCCTTGTTGGAAGCGATGCAAGAAAAACAAGTTACGATTGGCGACACGACTTTCAAATTAGACAAACCGTTTTTGGTATTGGCCACCCAAAACCCGATAGAACAAGAAGGAACTTATCCTTTGCCAGAGGCGCAAGTAGATCGTTTTATGCTTAAAACCGTGATTGATTATCCAAAAATGGAAGACGAGCGCATGGTTGTACGTCAAAATTTGAAAGGAGCTTTTGAAAAAATAAATGCTGTGATTTCTGTAGAGCAGATTTTGCGAGCGCAAGAGGCGGTTCGGGAGGTGTATATGGACGAAAAAATCGAAAAATACATATTAGACATTATTTTTGCGACACGATATCCCGAAAAATACAAACTCGAAAACCTCAAACCGCTGATTAGTTTTGGTGCCTCGCCACGTGGCAGCATCAATTTGGCGACAGCCGCAAAATGCTATGCTTTTATCAAACGCCGTGGCTATGTGATTCCAGAAGATGTGCGCGCCGTAGTGCACGATGTGCTTCGCCACAGAATTGGAATTACCTATGAAGCCGAGGCCGAAAACATCACTTCGGTAGATATTATCAACAAGATTATCAACGAGGTTGAGGTGCCATAGCAAACGAAAGTAAATCGTAAGTTGTAAGAATGTTTTAATGAAAATTTAGACTTCAAAATCTAAAAATGGATACAAAAGAGTTAATCAAAAAAGTTCGAAAAATAGAAATCAAAACCCGAAGATTGAGCGACCACATCTTTTCGGGAGAGTATCACACCTCTTTCAAGGGGCGTGGCATGACGTTTTCTGAAGTGCGTCCTTACCAATATGGCGATGATATTCGTGCTATCGACTGGAACGTAACGGCGCGCTATAACGAAGCACACGTCAAGGTTTTTGAAGAAGAGCGCGAGCTTACGATGATGTTGATGGTAGATATTTCGGGTTCTGAAAGTTTTGGTTCCAAAAACCAATTCAAAGAAGATGTTGTTACAGAAATTGCTGCTACAATGGCTTTTTCGGCCACCCAAAACAATGACAAAATTGGATTAATACTTTTTTCGGATCAAATAGAGCTTTATATACCTCCAAAAAAAGGAAAATCGCATGTGTTGAGAATCATTAGAGAGCTTATAGAATTTGACCCAAAAAGCCAAAAAAC
>JAYTNQ010000142.1:0-11947 GCA_043748255.1 Bacteroidota bacterium | reverse complement strand
GTATTTTATCTACTATTTTACTGCTAAGGTGTGTGTAGATGGTTGTGGTTTTGATGCTCGGATGTCCTAGAAAATGTTTTATATTGCGGATGTCGGTTCGGTTTTCTAATAAATGTGTAGCAAAACTGTGCAGAAGGCTATGAAAACAAACTACTTAGTTTGGGCAAACATTAGCGGTTAACAATCAACACCCTACGAATAACGTCTTGAAAACACAAAAAGTCTCAATTCGCCCCGATGCAGCGGTATCCTTTTTTTGGTTTTTGAAAAAAACCAAAAAAAGATATAGCGTGCAGCGGGACGGGTGGTGTGTGATAGGGGAGGTGTGCGCCAAAAAAAAAATTAGATCTTTGGGGTGGGTTGGTTTTTGAGATATTCTAATGCAAATTTTCCTTCGTTAAATAGGAGGTCAAGGGTGCTCAAATTGTTGAGGAAACCGTTTTTTTCTTGAAAAACTTGTGGGTAATTGGTTATGATATTGCTGTCTTTTTTGCCGTTTGCTAGTGGTCGAAAATCATGTTCAATTGGCGATTTATGGAAGTATTCGAGGGTGGTTTTGTAGTTATAATCTATTCTCATTGAGCGATTTATAAATTCAAATGTTGCTAAATTGAGATCTAACAAATATTGGTGCTTTTTTTGAAAAATGGGTTGGATACTGTCTTCAAAATATTCAAAAAATGGCGAGCTTCGATAGGCTGCTTCAAGTGATTTGAAGTGTTGTTTTTGCCAATCGAATGCGTTTTCTATTTGTATATCTTTGGTTTTTTGGTGGGCTTGTTTGCTGTGTTTGATGGGTATATTAAGCAGCTGCAGGCCGTTTGGACTATAGATGTACATGCGGTTTCTGTTGGTTTGCTTTTGAAAATTGTCGTGAATTTCAAACACTATTTCGCTCGCTTTTGCCATTGCTATATATTGGCTTATCGATGGAAAATAGGTTGGATGGAGTAGTATTTGCATCTATTTTAAGATTTTTGCTATTTTTCTTTTTTCTTGGACACAAAATAATTGATGCCAAAATAGGCTAAAAGTGCAATTACAAAATAGTTGAAATAAGAGGTTGGCTCGCCGGTACCGCTCACAAAAGTAAACATTCTGGACCAGCGGATTTTTTTGAAAATGTGTTTCCAACTTTCATTTTGGTCATAACTAAACCATATAAATACTGGTTTTCCAACGATGTGATCCTCTGGCACAAAGCCCCAATATCTGCTATCTTCAGATCTGTGTCGGTTGTCGCCCATCATCCAATAATAGTTTTGTTTGAAGGTATATTTTGTGGCTATTTGATTGTTAATCCATATTTGATTGCCTTTAATTTGCAGGTGGTTTTGTTCATAAGTTTGAATAATACGTTGGTATAACGGCAAATTTTTGATGTTTATCGCCACGGTATGTCCGGCTTCTGGAATATATATTGGGCCAAAATTGTCGATAGTCCATTTGCCATCGTGTGGAAAAATACTGCTGTCTGTTGGTTTTTTGGCAATATAGCGCACAACAGAGTCAATTTCGGTGTTTTTTCGGAGGTTTTCGGCGGCTTTTAGGGTGAGATTTACATCTGCAACAGCTCCATAGATTTCTTGTGCATATAGCCCTGTTGTAGTGATAATATTTGACGGAATGCCTTGAAAACCAGTGCTTATGGTATAACTTTTGTCTGGGTTTTCTTGTCCATTTGTTACATACGGCTGGATGGCTGTCGCTTGTGCATCGCTCGAAATTTTGATGGTATAGTTTCGATTAAACTCTGTAGATCCGGTGGCGAGCAGCAACTCGTTTGAAACACCTTTGACGGCATACACCTTGTGCTGATATTGTGGTTTGGCACGCTCTGGCAAAATTAATTCGTGATTGTTGATATACACAATTCCGTTTTTGAGGCTCAAGCTATCACCCGGTGTGCCTTGACATCGTTTGACATAATTCGATTTTTTGTCAATTGGTTTTGTTACGCCTTTTTTGCCTGTTTTTTCAAAAAAACGATATACGGTGTCGCAGGGCCAATTGAAAACTACAATATCATTTTTTTGTATTTTTTCAAACCCTGGGAATCTAAAATAGGGATATTGTGGAAAATTAAAATAGGACGTTTTTTTGGTAAACGGAATCGAATCATGAATCATTGGCAGGGCCACGGCCGTCATCTGTGGGCGAGCTCCATAGTTGAGTTTGCTTACAAACAAAAAGTCGCCAATGAGCAATGATTTTTCTAGTGAAGCCGATGGTATGACAAAGGGTTGCAGGATATAGGTGTGCACTAATGTGGCTACTACAACTGCAAATACTATTGAACTAACAAAGTCGCCCAAGGCTGTTGTAGCGATCAAACTTCGGTTTTTGATGTGTGAAACGTTTTGTGTGTAGTTGACATAATAAATATAAAAACCAAGCGAAAATAGACCAAGATAGGTATCGGAGGTACTGTTTTTTCCAAAACTGCGAAGCGTTTCAACCCAAATCACCGGTATCATGATGATGTTGATTATGGGTACAAATAGCAAAATTGTCCACCAAGTTGGTCGGTTGATTATCTTCATCAAAACTATGGCATTGTAGATTGGAATTGCCGCTTCCCAGGATTTTCGACCTGCATTTTCATACAGTTTCCAGGTGCCAATATAGTGAACAATTTGAATAATTAGGAAAAAGATAAACCATTGATATTGTGTCATGCTTATTGATATTTAGGTTGATTTAAAATTATTTTCTAATACGTCTTTCATCAAAAAAACGCCTTTTTTGCCTACAATCCACTCGGCTGCTATCACGGCTCCAAGTGCAAAACCATTTCGATTGTGGGCGGTATGTTTTATTTCGATGGTATCTACTGTCGATTCATAGCAAACAGTGTGTGTTCCGGCTACATTTTCGATTCGTTTTGTGTCTATAAAAATGGAATTCGGATGGTTGTTTTCCAAACTCCAATAGTTGAGACGGGTGTTTTTGAGAATTTCATTTGCCAATGAAATTGCTGTACCGCTTGGTGCATCTAATTTTTGAAGATGGTGAATTTCTTCAATTTTTGGTTGGTATTGTTCAAATTGTGACATTATTTTTGCCAAATATTCATTTAACTCAAAAAACAAATTGACACCCAAACTAAAGTTGGAACTGCATATCATTGCGCCGTTTTTTTTATTGCAAAGTGTTGTCATTTTGTCATAATTTTCTAACCAACCTGTTGTGCCACAAACCACCGGAATATTAGTATCAAAACAGTTAGAAATGTTACAAACTGCTGCAGATGGCAAACTAAAGTCGATGGCGACATCTGCCATCCAAAGATTTTCAAAGCTGTTTGTGCTGGTTTTTTTAAAAACAATTTCATGCCCGCGAGCCATAGCAATTTGCTCGATTACTTTCCCCATTTTGCCGTAGCCTAAAAGTGCTATTTTCATGGTTTTTGATTAAAAATGATACTGCATCGAAAAGCCAACATTTTGCGAATAATCGATTTGGCTGGGATAAATTTCGGGTTGAAAACTAAGTTTGTTATTGACATTAAATTGCATCAAATGTGCGTCAACATTGGCATCAACGATATTCAATACATACAAACCTATACTAATTAATAAGGACAAATCCCGGTTTCGTTGCAATACTTTTTGGGCATTAATGAGTGTTGCATCGGTATATTGTCCATAAAATTCATCGTCCTTAAAGCCTGCCAGCCGGCGTTTGTAGGCTTCTCGAAATTGGTTGTACTGTTTGTCGTTTGTGTTATAAAAATATAAACTTGTGCCGATTGCTCCAAAAACAAGCGGAATTTTCCAATATTTTTTGTTGTATGCCTGTCCCAATCCAGGCAAAATTGCCGAATAAAAAGCTGCTCGTGTTGGTGCGAGTGGATTTATTTTGAGGGTATTAATTTTTATAGAATCTTGAATAGAAATGCGGTCTGCCACAATCATTTGTGCAAAAACAGGGATTTTTCCGAAAAGGAAAATAAAAAAAATGCTAAACTTGATTTTTTTCAATGGGCAATTAATTTTAAAATTCTATTAAAATCTTCTTCAGAATGAAACGGAATAGCGATTTTTCCTTTGCCGTTTGCAGCCATTTTTACTTCAACTTTGGCACCAAAATAATTGGTTATGGCTTTTTTATGAACGTCTTCAATCACAAAACTACTTGTTTTTGTTTTAGTCGTTTTTGGTTTCAAACTTTCATGATAATTTTTGACCAAACTTTCGGTTTCTCGAACAGATAGATTTTGACTAATTATTTTTTGATAAATACCACTTTGAATGTCTTGGTCCTCAATATTGATCAATGCCCTGCCGTGACCCATGCTGATAAATCCGTCTCGAATACCAGTTTGAATTATAGGGTCTAATCTTAAAAGGCGCAAATAGTTGGTTATCGTAGATCGTTTTTTACCAACACGTTCACTCATTTGCTCTTGTGTGAGCTGAATTTCGTCAATCAATCTTTGATATGAAAGTGCAATTTCTATCGGATCTAAATCATGTCTTTGAATGTTTTCGACCAACGCCATCAAAAGTGACTCGTTATCGTTTGCAATTCTAATATATGCTGGCACGACTGCTAATCCAGCCAATTTTGAAGCCCGCAATCTCCGCTCTCCCGAAATCAATTGAAATTTATTGAAATCTAATTTCCTTACGGTAATGGGCTGAATCACACCAAGCTCTCGAATCGATTTGGCCAATTCTTGTAGTGATTCTTCATTAAAATTGCTACGAGGTTGAAACGGATTTATCTCTATAGCATCAACTTCGAGTTCAATAATATTACCAACAACCTTGTCGGCATTTTTGTCTGAAACCGATTTGATATCATTATTTGGATCTTTGAGCAAAGCTGATAATCCACGTCCTAATGCTTGTTTTTTTACTGCTTCTGCCATTTTAACCGTTTTTCTTTATTATTTCTTGTGCCAAGTGCAAATAGTTGGCCGCTCCTTTGCTTGTTGCGTCATAATTGATGATGCTTTCGCCAAAACTTGGTGCTTCGCTCAACTTGACATTCCGCTGAATGATGGTTTTAAAAACCATATCGCTAAAATGTTTTTGAACCTCTTCTACAACTTGATTTGAAAGCCGCAATCGTGAGTCAAACATGGTGAGCAACAAACCTTCTATATCTAAATCTGGATTGTGAATTTTTTGAACACTTTTGATAGTATTTAACAATTTTCCTAAGCCTTCAAGAGCAAAATATTCGCATTGAATTGGTATAATCACCGAGTCGGCAGCGGTCAAAGCATTAAGCGTCAATAGCCCCAAAGATGGTGCACAATCTATCAAAATATAATCATACTTGTCTTTGATACTTGTCAATGCTTGCTTGAGCATATATTCACGATTTTCTTTGTCAACCAATTCAATTTCGATAGCAACCAAGTCAATATGAGCCGAGATTATATCAACATTTGGCGCCGAACTTTTCAAAATGGCCTCTGATGGTGTGTTGCTATGTTCCAAAATTTGATAGGTTCCAATAACAATATTATCAACGTCTATACCCAATCCTGAGCTGGCATTGGCCTGTGGATCGGCATCGATTAGCAATACTTTTTTTTCTAAAACACCCAAAGATGCTGCAAGATTAACTGTTGTGGTTGTTTTTCCTACGCCTCCTTTTTGGTTGGCAATCGCAATGATTTTACCCATTTTTTATTTTTTTTGTGCCGTAAAATTACAAAAATTTTATCGTTTTGTACGGGCTAATTTATTAACAATCGTTAAGTCTTTGTAGCTGTTGCTTTTACGATTTTTTTTGAAAGTGTTATTTTTAAAACGGCACATCACTATCATTATAATTTTGATTCAAATTGCTTCCAAATGCTTCGTTGGCTGTGGGCATATTTTTGGTCTGAAATGGGTTGTCATCATGATTCATTTTTGATGGCATATCTTCAAACGGGCTACTATATTCTTCCAAATTATCAAATTTACCAAGGTTGCCAATAAATTTTAATCGAATGTTTTCCAAACTTCCGTTTCTGTGCTTGGCAATGATAAATTCTGCCTGACCCTCTGTAGGAGATTGCTCATCATCATCCCATTCGGTCATTTTGTAGTATTCTGGCCTGTATATAAATGACACAATATCAGCATCTTGCTCTATCGCACCAGATTCTCTCAAGTCAGACAGCAAGGGTCTTTTGTTGGCGCCACGCGATTCTACATTTCTCGATAATTGTGATAAAGCAATCACCGGAACACCCAGTTCTTTGGCTAATGCCTTCAAATTTCGAGAGATTGTCGATATTTCTTGCTCTCTATTAAAACTCGATTTGCCATTGCCTCCGCCGGCGGTCATCAGCTGCAAATAATCTACAATAATTAATTTCACACCGTGCTGCGATGCCAATCTTCTGGATTTTGCTCTCAAATCAAAAATCGAAAGTGAAGGTGTATCGTCTATAAAAAGGGGTGCTTTTTCGAGATTTTTTACCTTGATACTCAATTGTTCCCACTCGTGTTTTTCGAGCTTTCCGGTTCGTAATTTTTCAGAAGACAAGCCAGTTTCAGACGATATTAGCCTTGTGATCAGTTGAACAGAAGACATTTCGAGCGAAAAAAGTGCTACCGGATGCCCATAATCAATGGCTACATTTCGAGCCATCGATAATACAAAAGCGGTTTTTCCCATTCCGGGACGCGCCGCAATAATGATCAAATCACTTGGTTGCCAGCCCGAAGTGATTTTGTCTAAAAGTGTAAAACCTGTGGCAATACCGCTCAAACCTTCTTTGCCTGCTATTTCTTCAATTCGCTTTTTGGCTTGAATTACCAAACTTTGAGCCGTTTCCGAACTTCGTTTGATGTTTCCTTGCGTTACCTCATACAATTTTGATTCGGCTTTGTCCAAAAGGTCAAATACATCTGTCGTCTCGTCATAAGATTCTTCTATAATTTCGTTCGAAATTCTAATCAAACTGCGTTGAATAAATTTTTGAAGTATGATTCTCGAATGAAACTCTATATGCGCAGATGACGATATTTTTTGCGTAAGCTGTATCAAATATATTTCGCCCCCAGCAAGTTCCAATTTGGCATTTCGTTTGAGCTGTGCCGAAACCGTAAGCAAATCAATAGGCTGTGTATCAGTAAATAACTGAACAATTGCTTCAAAAATATATTTGTTGGCATCCTTATAAAATGCATCAGGCTGCAAAATGTCGATCACCTCATCAACCCCTTTTTTGTCGATCATCATTGCACCAAGCACCGCTTCTTCCAACTCTAATGCCTGTGGAGGTATTTTTCCTTTTTCGAGTTGAATAAGATGCGATTTGTCGATTCTAATTGGGCTATAATTTTTGATGGTTTCCATAATGCGAAAGTAGGTTTTATTAAAAAAAAAAGCAATTCAATTTATAAAACCAATTTGTTTAAAACTTTATTTTTTTGTTCATAACCACAAAAAAATCCGAAATTTTTAAGTTTTCGGATCATTTTTAGGCTAAAATATTGATTCCAATAGAGACTTATTCTTTAAACTCGCCCATTCGGCTATATTTGTCCATCCGTTGATCAATCAATTGAGATGTTGATAAGTCTTTGAGTTCGTTATACGCTTTTGTAATATACTGTTGCACCGTTCTAAAAGCGGTTTCTCGGTCATAATGCGCCCCGCCAAGCGGTTCCGGAATCACATCATCAACCAATTTTTGTTTTTTCATGTCGGTCGAAGTGAGCTTTAATGCCTCGGCAGCCTGCTCTTTATAGTCCCAGCTTTTCCATAATATAGAGGAGCATGACTCGGGCGAAATAACAGAATACCAAGTGTTTTCCATCATCAAAACACGGTCGCCAACCCCAATACCCAAAGCACCTCCTGAGGCACCCTCGCCAACAATAACCGCTATAATAGGCACTTTTAGCCTTATCATCTCAAAAATATTGCGAGCAATTGCCTCACCCTGTCCACGCTCCTCGGCCTCAAGCCCACAATAAGCTCCAGGAGTATCAATAAGGGTCAAGACCGGAATACCAAATTTTTCGGCCATTTTCATCAGCCGAAGCGCCTTGCGATAACCCTCAGGATTTGCCATCCCAAAATTGCGAAACTGTCTGGTTTTGGTATTAAAACCCTTTTGTTGACCAACAATCATAAAAGATTGGCCATCAATTTTGCCCAATCCGCCAATCATCGCTTTATCGTCCTTAAAATTTCTATCCCCAAAAAGTTCCAACCAACTATCACCACAAAGTGCCCGAACATGATCCATTGTATAAGGCCTGTTTGGGTGTCGCGAAAGCTGAACACGCTGCCATGCAGTAAGGTTTTTGTATATTTTTCGTTTGGTTTCGTCCAACTTTTTTTCAATTTGCTTGCAGGTCGTCGTGACATCAACGCTCGACTCCAAACCAATAATTTGGCACCTGTCCAACTGGTCTTCAAGTTCTTTTATAGGAAGTTCAAAGTCTAAATATTCCATCTTAATTTTATTTTTAATTTTTTTGGAACTGCAAATATAGTTTTTTTGTTTGTGGTTTCAGAAATAGATTTAAAGATTTTTACAACAACCACCAAATACTAAATTGCCAATACGAAACCCAATTTTTATGTTTTTTGGCGCACACCTCCCCTTTTACACACTACCCGTCCCGCTGCACGCTATATCTTTTTGGATTTTCTGAAAAAGAAAATCCAAAAAGGATGCCGCTACATCGGGGCGAAATTAAACTTTTAGGGGTTTCAAAAACTAACTCATGAAATAAAAAGCTACTAAACCTTAATTTTATACTACTCGAAGTAACTCAGCAACAGCATCCGTTCCGATCGTGACCACAACGAAAGTTAACCCGGATTAATTTCTAAAATTGTATTGTCAATATTGCCATAATTTCTTGTCCCTCTGAATTTTCAATCAACAGCATTGATACAAATCAGGTTTTGATAGGTCTATTGTGAATTAATTTTGGTTTTGTTCAAAAATTGTTTACAATGAATTTTGGATTGGTTTTTTGTTTTGATGTCAAAACTGCTTTGCTTTACCTTCCTATTTTTCCATCTTGCACTTTCAAACTTCTAACCCAATTAATTTTCGCAAAACCTATATTATTAGCACAAAATTTACATGAAAAAATAAATAAAACCCTAGCTTTATCTTTTGCTGATCTTAATTCATTTATGTTCACGATCCGCAAGCTTGATCAAGGCTTATGGAAACGGTTTGAATCGATTCTGCAGAAAATTTGGTTTTAATTACTAACATAATACCAATTTAATTACTAAATTTAAAATTCTTTGAGAGAAATCCCAATTAATTAAAAATACTGAGTTTGAAATATAAATTATTAACAGTCAATTTGTTAGATTTCTTTTGTTGATGCCATAATAAATTTAATATTGCAAAATAAAGCACATAATTCAAAAACAATCAAAAAAATGCCCAATTTAAAACAAATTGGGCATTTCTGATTTTTTGAAATCACATAACTACCATTAAAATTTGGCATTCACTATTTTTGTTCTTTTACGCAGTTGCTATCTTTTTACAAATTTGCAGCTACTCAATCCTTTGTCTGAATGCAGTTTGATGATATAATTTCCTACTTGTAATTGCGAAACATCTATTGTTTTGAAGTTGTTTCCATTTGGCAGCGAAAGCACTACTTGTCCAAGCATATTATAAATTTGTAAAGACGAGATAACATTATTTGATATTCCATGCAAATTTAAATCATCACTAGCAGGGTTTGGGCTTATCGAAAAATATCTCGAAAACTCAAAATCTCTAGTTCCCAAAGCGGCAATAACATTGGTCTCGGATAGATTGGTTTGAATTGGAGCATTATAATCAAAATATATACTTGCAATATTGCCAAATGTATCACCCAAAACCAAAGTTGGCTTGGTTTTGATTTTGAATGATACAAAACCATCATTATTTGCATTATCAAACGGGAGATTTATATTTTCAAAAATAAATTCTACCTTATTATTGCTGATACGTGTTTCAAAAAGATGGCTCCCATCTATTGGGGTCAAGCTGTTGATGTCAAACTTCGCAGTGTCAATCATATCTTTTACAACAATGTTTTTGACAACTAAATTTTCATTATTTTCAAAACGAATCATATAATGTATCTCATTGCCTACTTGACTTTGGGTGATACTACCACCTTCAATACAGATTTTGTCATTGGTTACCGTGGCGCTTGTCACACTTTGATTCAAGTTACTTATGTTGTCCAAAGGTGTTTCGTCTGTTGCTCCAGCTATAGTAGCGGTAAAATTCAAAATATAACCTACATTCACAGCTGGTGTTTCAATTGCCGAATTGAGATAAAATGTCACCTCAATTTCTCTATTTTCAAAAGGAGATAGGTTGCTGAAATTCCAATTTAGATTGTTCTCCAACTGGCTAGATGTGTTTAGATTTGCACTCATAAAACTCAAAACAGTATTATCGAAAGCGAGATTTAATGTGCCAGATTGTGGTTGAGTTCCCTTATTCTTAAAACCAATTTTGTAGCGCACATTAAAGCCTGGATTAGCCAATTCTATCGGAATAATAACAACCTCAAGATCCTGGTGTGTGCCGTTTGGTGTGATACAAAAATTTTGAATTGCTGGGGTCGTACTCGAAGGCAATGTGACACTAACCATCGTTGGCGAAATATTAAAATAAGTTGGATTTTCGAGTATTGGGGCAATATTATAAGTGCCTTCCTTTGCAGCAAATATAAAATCTCCTGTCGAATCTCCTATCAAAGTTCGGCTATTTGTGGCATCTGAAATGTTATATTTCAAAAATGGAATTGAAGTGTCATTAAAATCACAACCATTATTATTGCTATCTAAAAGCGTTTCTCCATAGATTTCATAATAAAAACCTCCTGGGACAAAATTACAATAACTATTAACCTCGCAATTGGTATAACCATATAGAATAACTTTTGCCAAAATAAAATCTATTTGAGATTCATTCGTGCATACATATTGTAAAGTTGGATTATTCGAGAAAAATAAATTTAACCAATTCGTACCTTTTTTTAGAAACAAATGGGTCAAAACGTTGCTGTTACAATTCAAAGAAGTCAAACCTGAATTGGAACTTGTGTCTAAATTTGCCAACAAATTATTTTGACAATACAAATTTATTAAAGATAGATTTTGTGAAACATCCAAAACCATTATTGAATTATTATTACATTTCAAATTGTCCAACGCCGTATTGAAAGTCACATTCAAACTGCTCAAGTTATTATTGTCACATTCCAAAACTTTTAAATTCACATTTTGTGACAAATTCAAATTAAACAATTCCGAATTAGAACATTGCAATACTATAAGAGCAATATTTTCGCTCAAATCTAACATTTCCAATTTGGTATCGTTACAATACAAAAACGCTAAGGCAGTATTGCTGCTCAAATCAATACTTGTGACATTGCTTTCATTGATTTCCAAAGATTTAAGGTTTGTAAAAAATGAAATCCCCAAATAATCCGAAATCAAATCACTTCCAACATTTAGTTTGCTAATATCTAAGGCTTCACTTTCTTGAATTTCGCCATCGTTGTTGGCATCAATTTTGGTTTCAAGCCCCACAAGGTTATACGCAACACTATTGCTCGGGTCTGAGCTTAATAGCATAGCTTTGAATTCGGGGTCAGCAAATACAATATTCTGGGCAGATAGTATGCCAACCGAGAAAATGGCAACAAATAAATAAAAATAAATTTTCATGATAAAAGAGTTTTAAGGATAAAAAAGAGATGTGTTTGCCTTACAAAAAGGACGAATTTTTGGGTATAGAATTAAGAAAAAGTACATATGTTATCTGACTACAAAATTACAATAAAATGGCTAAAATGCTACTTTTTGTTAATATATTTTTAAAAAAAAATAAACTTTTAGATTTACAACTTGCGAAGTTATATCAATATGAAGATAATGTTAAATGTAGATAAAAAAACAGTTGATAAATTGGTTTCTATTTTGAAATTTAAAAAAA
>JAYTNQ010000141.1:0-1679 GCA_043748255.1 Bacteroidota bacterium | reverse complement strand
ACAAACGGGCTCAACAATACTTCGGGAGCACCAATTCTTATCAAAAACGGGGGCAATTTGGTTCAAATAAACGAGGTGCCCACAACCCCAAATACAGGCAATATTACCATGACAAGAACCACTCGGTCGATGATCAAAAATGATTATGTATATTGGGGGCAGCCCGTCAAGGCAGATGCTACGCATAATTACACATTAGCCAATTTTTCTACGGTTTACAACAAAAATTATTCGTGGCAATTGACAAATGCAGCAGACGGAGCCTGGGTTGCAACATCACAAACCTATCCCGGAAAAGGTTTTATTTCTCGCGTTTCTCTAGCTGGTATTGGAGTTCAAAATATAGATTTTACCAATGGTGAACCCAATAACGGCATCATTACGCTCACCACAACCGAACTCGGAAATGTCTATGCTGCCGATCCAACAAACCCACATTTGTCAGGAAATGCCGTATTGCTCTCAAACCCATATCCATGTGCAGTTGATGCCCAAAAATTTGTGAGTTGGGCTACCAACAACAATTTGGGTGACGGCACCCTATATTTTTGGACCTCAAAAACACCACATGATTTGGTCGGTGCAACCTATACCGATGCCGATTATGCAAGTTGGAATTTATCTGGAGGCGTTGCCACCGCACCACCACCATCAGACCCCCTAAATTTGAGTTTAAAACCAACTGGAAAAATAGCCGCAGGGCAAGGCTTTTTTGTCAGAAAAAACAATGATGCCGACATCACATTCAACAACAGCATGCGCTTTAGAAGCACCACAAACGCCAACAATTTATTTTTTAGAAACACCAACACCGAACCCGAAAAACACCGCGTTTGGCTCAATCTCACCAACGGCACCAACTCATTTCGACAAACGCTTGTGGGCTACATCAGTGGTGCAACAAATGCTTTAGAACCGCTATATGACGGACAAAGTTATACCGCAAACAGTATCAATTTTTATTCGGTTGTGGGCGATGCCAAATTAGTAATTCAGGGACGAGGACTGCCATTTAGCGATACAGACGTAGTGCCTTTGGGCTGCAAAATCACAACACCCGGCAACTATAGCATCGCCATAGACGAAGTTGATGGCCTACTGGCCGGAAATCAAAACATATATCTCGAAGATTTACTACTCAATATCACCCATAACTTGAAAACAGGCGCCTACAATTTTGCCACAGACACCGGCACATTCGACAATCGATTTGTGTTAAAATACAACAATTTGCCACTTGCGTCAACCCGATTTGAAATCGCAAATAACATAATTGCTTTTTCAAACAATCAAAATTTGACAATAAAATCCCAAAAAGAAACCATTTCAAAAATAACAATCTATGATGTTTTGGGTCGTGAAATAGTAACCAAAAACCCCATCAATCAAACCGAGCTAACACTACAACATTTGACCAAAAACGCAGTTTTTATTGCAAAAATCACACTTCAAAACGGAATAATAGTCAGCAAAAAAGTGTTAATTCAATAAATTTTTTGGGCGTGCCCCTTCGGGTTGGTCTCCGGCTCCCGCTTTTTGGGCTGGCAAAAAATCGCCAGCCCCAAAAAATCAAAACCAAGTGTCGCTTTTTTGGCGCACACCACCCCTTTCACACACTACCTGTCCCGCTGCACGCTATATCTTTTTGGATTTTCTGAAAAAGAAAATCCAAAAAGGAT
>JAYTNQ010000140.1:0-4646 GCA_043748255.1 Bacteroidota bacterium | reverse complement strand
CCCTTTCTGGCGGACAAAAACAGCGTGTTTCAATAGCTAGAGCCATGATAAAAAACCCACAAATATTGCTTTTGGACGATTGCCTTTCGGCGGTTGATACCGAAACCGAAGAAACAATTTTGAATAATTTGCTTGAATTTTGTGCAGAAAAAACAACCATCATCGTGAGTCACAGGGTTTCGTCTGCCAAAAATGCAGATCAAATTATTATACTTGACCATGGAAAAATCATACAACAAGGTGCTCATTATCAATTAATAAACCAAGAAGGATACTATAAAGAGCTTTATCTAAAACAACTTTCTGAAAACGAATTATCATAAAATGTTGTTCAATTGGGAATTTTTTAGCATTTTTGAAACGTATTTGTACCAATAAACGAAAACCGATTATGAGAGAAAACGATTTATTAGAAAAAGAAGAAATATTTTCAAAAGTATTGAGAGCAGGCAGACGGACATATTTTTTTGATGTTCGCGCTACCAAAGCCGACGATTATTATGTAACGATTACCGAAAGTAAAAAATTCACAGAAGAAGATGGTTCTTATCATTTTAAAAAACATAAAATATATTTGTATAAAGAAGATTTTTGGGAATTCTCTAAGATTTTGACTGAAATGACAGATTTTGTTTTGCATCAAAAAGGCGACGAAGTAATTTCGGAAAGACATCAAAAAGATTTCAAAAAAGAAAGTAACGATGACCATTTTATTCAAACCGAAAAAAGTTTTACAGATCTTGAATTTGATGATATTTAATAAACCATTTCCATTTTTTTAATTTTAAAAAAAAGATTTATTATTATAATTTTAAAAAAATTTTTTTTTGAAAAAAATTTGAAAAATACTCACAATAATTTTTACATTTGCGCAAATGAATAAAAACTACAACAAGAATCAAAAACTACATTTCAACGGATTTTTTCGCTGTGAAAGTGTATTAATAACTGTTTTTTTTATAAATCTGAAAAAATGTTTCGATTTGGAAGTATTACTTTTTTCAAATTCATATCAAACCAAATTGCCAATTATATATGCCAATATTAGGGTTTGAAAATCGATTAACCTACTGTTTTATAAGTTGTTAATCAATCAAAATCAAACCTATGAATACCAAATATTTTGACTTAATAAATCAAACCTATTATTTTCCACAAGAAGAATTTACCCTTAATAAGGACGAATTACAGTTTCACAATATTGATTTGATGAAATTGGTAGAGCAATATGGAACCCCGCTCAAATTTACTTATTTGCCTCAAATTTCAAACAATATTAATCGTGCAAAAGGATGGTTTAGAAAATCGATGGAAAAAAACAAATATGATGGCAAGTATTTTTATTGCTATTGCACAAAAAGTTCGCATTTTGAATATGTAATGAATGAGGCTTTCAAAAACAATATTCATATCGAAACATCGTCTGCATTTGACATTAATATAGTCGAGAATTTGCTTCAAAACGGCAAAATCAACAAAAGCACTTATGTCATCTGTAACGGTTTCAAACGAGATCAGTATATAGAAAATATTGCAAGATTGATCAATAATGGTCATAAAAATGCTATTCCAATTATTGATAATTTTGAAGAACTTGATTTGCTACAAGCGCAAATTAAAGGAAAATTTAAAATTGGAATTAGAATTGCCGCTGAAGAGGAACCAAAGTTTGAGTTTTATACTTCAAGATTGGGCATTGGATACAAAAATATTGTTCAGTTTTATAAAAAACAGATTCAAGACAATAAAAAGTTAGAACTCAAGATGTTGCACTTTTTTATCAATACGGGTATCAATGATAATGCCTATTATTGGAACGAGTTGGTCAAGTGTATAAAAGTATATATTGCCCTCAAAAAAGAATGCCCCTCTCTTGATGGTTTGAATATTGGCGGCGGTTTTCCGATCAAAAATTCGTTGGCATTTGAATATGATTATCAATACATGATTGACGAAATTATCAATCAAATCAAGATTGCATGTGATGAAGCCGAAGTTGATGTGCCAAATTTATTTACAGAATTTGGATCTTTTACGGTGGGCGAAAGTGGTGGTGCTATTTATCAAATTTTGTATCAAAAACAGCAAAATGATCGCGAAAAATGGAATATGATCGACTCTTCGTTTATCACAACACTGCCAGATACTTGGGCAATTAATAAGCGGTTTATTATGTTGGCTATCAACCGATGGAATGACCAATATGAACGCGTTTTACTTGGCGGAATGACCTGTGACAGTGATGATTACTATAATTCTGAACAAAATATGAATGCCATATATTTGCCAAAATACAATAAAGAAAAACCATTATACATAGGTTTCTTCAACACGGGTGCCTATCAAGAAACTATTGGAGGCTATGGTGGTTTGCACCACTGTTTGATTCCGCAACCCAAACATATTTTGATAGATCGTGACGAAAATGGCATATTGGCTACAGAAATTTTTTCGGAGCAACAAACCTCAAAGCAAGTTTTAGGAATTTTAGGATACAAATAACTCATAATTAATTATTTACACAAAAAATGAAAGGACCAATAAGTCAATTTATTGAAAAACACTATTTGCATTTCAATTCGGCAGCATTGGTAGATGCCGCTAAAGGATATGAAACGCAATTGGCTAACGGCGCAAAAATGATGGTGACCCTCGCAGGTGCTATGAGTACTGCCGAGATAGGGAAGATTTTTGCAGAAATTATAAGACAAGACAAAGTGCAAATTATTTCGTGCACCGGTGCAAATCTCGAAGAGGATATCATGAATTTGGTCGCACATTCTCACTACAAACGCGTGCCAAATTATCGAGATTTGACACCTCAAGACGAGTGGGATTTGCTCGAATTGGGTTTGAATCGGGTTACAGACACCTGCATTCCAGAGCATGAAGCCTTTAGAAGACTGCAAAAACATATTTTCAAGATTTGGAAAGATGCAGATGATAAAGGCGAGCGCTATTTTCCGCATGAATTTATGTATAAAATGCTGTTATCAGGCGTTTTAGAAGAATATTATGAAATTGATTTGAAAGACAGTTGGATGTATGCGGCCGCCGAAAAAAACCTTCCAATAATTGTTCCCGGTTGGGAAGACAGTACGATGGGAAATATTTTTGCCTCTTATGTAATCAAAGGCGAGTTGAAAGCTTCGACCATGAAATCTGGAATAGAATATATGGTTTTTTTGTCTGATTGGTATCCAAAAAATAGTCAAAACGGAGTGGGATTTTTTCAAATAGGTGGCGGTATTGCTGGCGATTTTCCAATTTGTGTGGTACCAATGTTGTATCAAGATATGGAAATGCACAATGTGCCTTTTTGGAGCTATTTTTGTCAAATTTCAGACTCAACAACCAGCTATGGCTCCTACTCTGGTGCTGTTCCAAACGAAAAAATAACCTGGGGAAAACTGAATATTGACACCCCAAAATTTATAATAGAATCTGATGCAACCATTGTTGCACCCTTAATATTTGCTTATTTATTAGATTTATAATAGAACTTTTATGAGAAGAATTATTGTCGATTATGCCAAACTTACCAATGAAATCCTAACATTATTGGTAGAAAAATTTCCAGAGGGATATGAAGAATCAAATATTATTCGATTCAAAAATCACAAAAACGAATCTATTGAAGCAGTAGAAGTTCGCACAATAGACACTATTTTTTTAGTAAAAATAAGTACAAAATTATCAGATCGTATTATTAATTTTGATGAAGACGAAGATATCATTGTACCACTCGAAGGCATCAGAGGAATTGAAATGGATGAAGAAAAGTCTGATGACCAATCCGATGATGACGATGATGAAAATGTAGATTTGCTTATAGACAAACCAATAAACAATAATACTGATGACGATGACGACGATGATGACGATGACGATGACGATTTGGATTTTGAATCAGAAATCGACGATGACGATGAAGACGAAATTTAACCCTAAGGAAACTTTTTAGTTTCCTTTTTTCAATTAACATTTAAAAATTAAATATGAAAAAATTAATACTATTAACAGCTTTTATCTTTTTTGCAACCCAATGTTGGAGCCAAACGATAAGTTCGCCTTCCAAAAATATCACTTTGAATTTCAAACTTTCGGCAACAGGCAAGCCATTTTATGAAGTAAATTACAAAAATAAACCAGCCATTTTAGAAAGTGGATTGGGAATTAAGCTTAAAGATAATCGAAATTTGGAAACCAATTTTGAAATAGAAACCACAAAAACAAGCACTTTTAGCGAAAGTTGGAAACCCGTTTTGGGCGAACAAGCCAATATCGAAAACCATTACAACCAACTTTTGGTAAGCCTAATTCAAAAAGAAAATCAAATCAAAGTAAATCTAATATTTAGAATTTTTGACGAAGGAATAGCCTTCCGATACGATTTTCCAGAACAAAAAAACCTTTCGTATTTTATTATATCAGACGAAGTTTCTACATTTAAAATGACAGATAATCATAAAGTATTTTGGCTCCCTGGAGATTTTGACAGTCAAGAATATCCTTACAACGAAACCAAAATTTCAGAAATAGATACTCAAAAAATTGATATGAACAACGGAATTGCGCTAAAATCAATTGCTGGGCAATATATCGTGCAATCGCCGCTGATGATGAAATCCACAAACGGACTCTAT
>JAYTNQ010000139.1:0-4654 GCA_043748255.1 Bacteroidota bacterium | reverse complement strand
AGTTAAGTTGCCCCGAACAGAGAAGTTGCGCTAGTTTGAGCTACTGCAATTTATGGTAACGTATATCGCCGCCTTTTTTTAAGTCCTCATCAGCAATGATGGGGACTTTTTTTATATTTTTAAAAAAAATAAAGTAAAGTTGCCCCGAACAGAGAAGTGAAGTCTGCTTGAACTAATGCGGTTTATATGAAACATTAAAGTTAAAACGCTATCCGTTCGTAAAATGATAATCCGTAGTACACTGTTCTGAACTCAAAAAAAAATTTCAATATTATAAAGCATTTGAAGTTGGGTAGCTGCAAGTTGGGTTGACCTATATGTCCACAGGTTCATCCCAAAGTATATCTATTGGTTTTATAATCTTCAATTTTCGGATAAAATTTTAAAAAAGCGGTATATTTGGGGTCTATTAAATATTATTTTTATGATTGTTCAAAAGCAGTTGAATCAAATAAAATCGACTTTACCAGCGTCGGTTTCGCTTGTTGCGGTATCAAAAACAAAGTCTGTCGAGCAAATTCTGGAGGCATATAGGGCGGGGCAGAGGCGATTTGGGGAAAACAAAATTCAAGAAATGCAGTTCAAATTTGAGGCTTTGCCCAAGGATATAGAATGGCATTTTATTGGTCATTTGCAGCGTAATAAAGTGCGATTTCTGGTGCCTTTTGTGTCGCTTATTCATGGTGTTGATAGTTTGAAACTACTTATTGAAATTGATGCCGAGGCGGCAAAAAACAATCGCAAAATTGATTGTTTGTTTCAGATTTTCATTGCAAGTGAAGATACGAAATTTGGGTTGAACTTGAAAGAATTTGAGGATATTTTGGTTTCTGATGTTTTTAGAAATTTAAAAAATATTCGAATTGTTGGGTTGATGGGTATGGCGAGTTTCACAGAAAATTTAAGTCAAATTAAATCAGAATTTGTTGGTTTGAAAGCTGTTTTTGATAGGTTTGAAAATTTAAAAACCCACAATTTTGATCTTCAAATCTTGTCGATGGGAATGTCTGGTGATTATCAAATTGCAGTTGAGTGTGGTAGTACGATGGTACGCATAGGGAGTGCTATTTTTGGGGGGCTTTAAAAGCGGCTTTTTTTAATCAAAAATTGGGACAATAACACATAAAGTCTTGCTATATTTGCAACTAAAAAACTAAATCATGATTGTTTTGACCGAATTAAACGCTGTTTCGCCTATCGATGGGCGCTATCGAAGTAAAACCCAAAATCTTTCGCAGTATTTTTCGGAAGAAGCATTGATCAAATATCGGGTCATGGTTGAAATCGAGTACTTTATTGCGCTTTGTCAAATTCCGTTGCCACAACTCAATGCGGTAGATGCAAGTGTTTTTGTGCCTTTGCGATCGATTTATAAAAATTTTTCGAATAGCGATGCTCAAGCGATTAAGGATATCGAAAAAACGACCAATCATGACGTAAAAGCGGTTGAATATTTTTTGAAATCGGCATTTGATAGTTTGCATTTGGGTCAATTTAAAGAATTTATTCACTTTGGTTTGACTTCACAGGATATTAATAATACGGCGATTCCGCTCTCGACCAAACATGCTTTTGAGCAGGTTTATATGCCTATTTTAGACCGGTTGATTGATAAATTAAGAGCATTATCGATCAAATGGGAACAGATACCGATGCTGGCAAGAACTCATGGGCAGCCTGCATCTCCAACAAGATTAGGCAAAGAGATTTCGGTTTTTGTAACCCGAATAGAAGAGCAGAAGCGCTTATTGTCTTATATTCCATTTGCTGCTAAATTTGGCGGAGCCACCGGAAATTTTAATGCCCACCATGTTGCTTATCCACAGCTTGATTGGCAACAATTTGGGCATCAATTTGTTGAAAAATGTTTGTCGTTGCATTACTCGTTTCCTACAACTCAAATTGAACATTATGACCATTTTGCAGCTTTTTTTGATGCGCTCAAACGCATTAATACGATTTTAATTGATTTTGACCGTGATATTTGGACGTATATTTCGATGGATTATTTTAAACAAAAAATCAAAGATGGCGAAATTGGTTCTTCTGCAATGCCGCACAAGGTAAATCCTATTGATTTTGAGAATTCTGAAGGAAATCTCGGAATTGCGAATGCTATTTTCGAACATCTTTCGGGCAAGTTACCACTTTCGCGATTGCAGCGTGATTTGACTGATAGCACGGTTTTGCGTAATATTGGAGTTCCGTTTGGTCACACGATTATTGCTATTGAAGCTACACAAAAGGGGCTTGACAAGCTGTTGCTCAACGAGGCCAAACTGAACGAAGACCTAAACAAAAACTGGGCAGTTGTTGCCGAGGCAATTCAAACTATTTTGCGCAGAGAAAACTATCCAAATCCGTATGAAACCCTCAAAAACCTCACACGAACAAACACTACGATCGATCAAAATGCGATTCAAAATTTTATTCAAACTTTAGCAGTAAGTGACAAAATCAAGATGGAACTGCTCGAAATTACACCAAGTAACTATGTAGGAATTTAGTTTTAAATTTTTTTTGTTGTTTTTATTTGATTATTTTTGGAAGTTCGTCAAATGAGGTTACATAATATTTTGCATTATCTCCCTTTTTTATTCCGGCTCTTAAAATTTGAATTGTATTTAGTTTTAGTCGATTTCCGGCTTGGATTTCGGAGTTTGGATTATCACCTATGACATAGGTTTTTTCTGGTGATAGGTTGTATTTTTGTAGGAGTTCTTGAAAAATATCGAATTTGGTTTTGGTTTCTATTAGCCTGTCATTTATTATTATTTCTGTAAAATCTTTTTGGATATTTAATGCTTTTATTTTTTCATTTTGTAGGTAGGTTAAACCTGTTGTTACCAGAAATTTATCTATTTTGAAGTTTTTCAGAAACGTGTAGTCGGGATATGTTGAAATTAATAAATTTAGCGGTAGTTTTTCCAATATTTTTATTGCTTTAGAAAATATTTCTTTTGGTATCTGATATTTTTCAATCACAAAATCCCATGATTCTGTCCATAATTCGGCCTCTATATTTTGTATTTCTTGTTTAGAAAAAGTAGAATTTAATTCTGTTTTTAGTTTTTTTATAAACGGTTGAATCGATTTTTTTTTGATTGTATTTGTTTGAAATATGGTATAATCCAAATCTACGATTATGGAATTTTTCATCGTTTTTTTTCAAATTTAATATTTTGGGTTTAGAATTACAAATAAAATGATTTTTAATGTTTATTTTATAATTGATTATTGAGATTTTTCACTTATTTCAATATGTTGTTTTTTGATTTTTAAATGGTTTTTTTAGTGAATGTTTTTAAAAAATGTGTTAAAAATTTTATGGGTCTAATTTCGCCCCGATTGCAGCGGCATCCTTTTTGTTTTTTTTCAAAAAAACAAAAAGATATAGCGGAAAGCGGGACAGGTGGTGTGTGATAGGGGAGGTGTGCGCCAAAAAAAAAAGATTTTGTTGCTTTGAATGATTTTGATTTTACCACAAACATTTTTTGAAATATACCACCAAAATCGATAGATAAACGACATAAGTGAGGCAGTGCGCCATGACTACTCCTTGAATTCCATATATGGATGTGAGCCATTGTGTGGCAAAAAACATGGTTGTCATTGATATTATTTCGGTGGTGATAAATACCGCTGTGTGCTTTTTTGCAATGAGGTTGTAACCCAAAATTAATGAGCAAGCTCGCAATATATCGCCCAAAATTTGGAACAAAAACAGCTCTGAAACTGGCAAAAATGCTTTTGAAAAAAGCAGGTGTAACACTATATTTCGGGTCAGAAAAAGTAGGAATAATGCAATTGTAAATATTGGAATTATGTTTTTGAAATAGTCCCAAAAGATGGCTTTGGTTTGTGAATTTGTGTTTGCTACGGCTAATTTTGGTAAAAAATAGACTGTCAGTATGGTGCCAATAAATAACAAATAATAATTTGAAATCAAATCTATGGTGACCCAAAACCCGGCTTGTTTGAGTCCAATATTTTGAATAATTTGGGTTCTAATTTTTAGATAAACCATTGGGCTTATGACGGACGATATCAATGCCATCAATGAATATGCTGTTAAATTTTGAATTATTTTCCAATCAAAATGGGCTATGTTTATGATTTTTAAACAGTTTATTTCTTGATGTAAAAAATACAAGCCTACAAAAAAAAGCAAGCTTGGCGTAACGATTATGGCAAATAGTGCGCCAAAGGTTTGACAGTTATACATTAATATAACTGAAACAAAAAGCCCCAAAATATTGCCTATAATATTGGTGTATATTACTTTTTTGAATTTGCCCAAACCATTGATTATCGACAAAAGGACAAGCGAGCTTGCATACCACGGAAGTGCTATTGCAAATGCCTTGAAAATTGTTGTGAATTGAAATGATTTTCCAAAAACGGATTGATTTAAAATATCTGCGAATAAATAGATCAATAGGCTACAGATTATCGAGGCGAGGGTTGTTGCTGTTAAAATTGTACTTATGTTTTGATTCAGTTTTTTTTGTTTTTTCTGGTTTTCGGCAACTACTTTTACGATACCGTTTTGAAATCCAAGGGTGGATAGGGTTTCAATTGATGACACAAAATTTCTGAAATTTCCAACCAATGCCATTCCGTTTGGCCCTACAAAATAGGCGATACATTTTGA
>JAYTNQ010000138.1:0-4663 GCA_043748255.1 Bacteroidota bacterium | reverse complement strand
CTCTTTGTGTCCATTCTGTCATAAAATTGGTGGTTTAGGGTTTGGTTTGTAATGATTTTAGGTTTGAAAACACTGCGTTTTTGATGTCAAAATCGCCTTTAATGGCTATTGCTTTGGCATATATTTCTTGAATACTGATATTTGAATTGTCTGTTTCTAAAAAAAAACGACCCATTGGTATGTCTTTAAATACTATGGCTAATTTTGGGTTTTGTATTAAATTTTTTCCAAAAGAAAGAAAAAAACCTTGATCGAGCAACCTTTTTGCCAATATTTGATTTTTTGAATATCCGTGAATGATCATTGGCACCGTAATTTTTAGTTTGTTTTTGAGCTTTATTATTTCTTCAAAAGCGGCGACACAATGCAAAATTACTGGTTTTTGAAATTCTTGTGCCAAATGTAATTGCTGTTCAAAAATATTGATTTGTGTTTCAAAATCAATTGCTATTCTTTTGTCTAATCCACATTCGCCAAGGGCAAAACAGTTTTGTTGCGAAAGCGTTTGACGTAATAATTGCAATTCAAACGGCACTTTCTCGGGTTCAATATGCCACGGATGTATGCCGATAGAAAAGTGATCTATATCTTTGTTTTGTTGATTTGGAGATTGATTGACCACCTCAAAAACGTCTTGTTGATTGGTTTGAAAATGGGTATGAATGTTGACAAATGGCACCATTTTTTTTACAAATAAACCCTTACAAATGGAATCATTGCGCTGCTATAAATACTTTTTTCTTCGTTGTACAAAAAATTATATTTGGCACCAATTGTATAGTTTTTTATCCTAATTCCACCGCCCAAAAACATAGCGGTATCCCAGGCGTTTACTTTGATTTTGTCTGGCGTATTTTCTAAAACGCTGTTGGAACGCAGTTGTTCAAACTCGAATGACATTTGCAAAAATTTGAACGGATTTGCCAATGCCGTGAGATTGGCACCAATTGTAAAGCTGCTTTTGAAGTTTTTGGTGGCCACATAGCTGGTTTGAAGTCCCGCACCAAAAGACACATATTTGTTGGCATTGTAAATAACGTTTGGCGAAAAACTCACGTTGGTACCACCACTAAAATTAAGACCTAATCCGCCACCAAACTGGAGTTTCTTTCTAAATTCACTTTGTTCTTTTGGCTTTGCAATGGTGTCCTGAGCGTTCATTTGGAAGCAAGATAGCAACAAGAAAGCCATAAAAATGGATCTTGTAATCAATAAATTGTAATTTTTTTTCATAGCAATTGTTTTACTTTTTCTAGTCTTAAATTTTTTTCAAAAATACGGTATTTGTTATCAATATTACAAACAAAATGGATACAAATGGTGTATGTAGGTGAGATACAATTCAAAAAAATCGATTATATTTGCACTTTGAAATCCGAAATAAAAATTAAATTTACATACCAAAATGAAACATACCAAAATAATTGATTTGCTCTCGAGCAACGGCAGCATCAACGATGTAGTAGCCAAAGGCTGGGTGCGCACCTTTAGAAACAATCAATTTATTGCATTCAATGATGGCTCTACAATCAACAACATTCAATGCGTTGTCGATTTTGAAAACACTCCAGACGAACTGCTCAAACGCATCACAACAGGAGCTGCGATAGCCGTTACAGGAACACTAACAGAAAGCCAAGGCGCAGGGCAAAAATATGAAATTCAAGTGCGCCATTTAGAAATTTTGGGCGATTCGGATGCAGAAAAATTTCCGATGCAACCCAAAAAACATTCCCTCGAATTTTTGCGCGAAAACGCCCATTTGCGGGTGCGTACCAATGCTTTTGGTGCCATCATGCGGGTACGGTCGGTATTGTCATTTGCGGTGCATCAGTATTTTCAACAAAAAGGATTTGTCTATGTAAACACCCCAATCATTACAGGCTCTGATGCCGAAGGTGCCGGCGAAATGTTTAAGGTAACCGCACTTCCCTTTGACAATACACCCCGAACTGAAGAAGGCAAAGTAGATTATAAAAAAGATTTTTTTGGAAAAGAAACCAATCTAACCGTTTCTGGCCAGCTAGAAGGCGAAACTTTTGCCATGGCACTTGGTCAAATCTATACTTTTGGACCCACATTTAGAGCAGAAAACTCAAACACCTCGCGCCATCTTGCCGAATTTTGGATGATAGAGCCCGAAGTTGCATTTAATGATTTGAACGACAATATGGATCTTGCCGAAGATTTTATCAAATACGTAATTCAATACACATTAGAAAAATGCAAAGACGACTTGAAATTTTTGGACAATAGATTAACAGACGAAGAAAAATCCAAACCACAAGCCGATCGCAGCGAAATGACACTGTTGGACAAACTGCAATTTGTGGTCGAAAACAACTTTAAACGTGTTTCCTATACTGAAGCAATTGATATTTTGAAAAATTGCAAGCCCAACAAAAACAAAAAATTCAATTACATAATAGATCAGTGGGGCGCAGATTTGCAAAGCGAACATGAACGCTATTTGGTCGAAAAACACTTCAAATGCCCTGTGATTTTGTTTGACTATCCAGCCAATATCAAAGCCTTTTATATGCGATTAAACGAAGACGGCAAAACCGTTCGCGCGATGGATATTCTATTTCCAGGAATCGGAGAAATTGTTGGCGGATCACAAAGAGAAGAACGATATGAGGTGCTACTCGAAAAAATGAAAGCCCTTGGCATCGACCAAGAAGAACTTTGGTGGTACCTTGACACCCGCCGATTTGGATCGGCAGTGCACTCTGGTTTTGGATTAGGTTTTGAAAGATTGGTTTTATTTGTGACCGGAATGAGCAATATTCGTGATGTAATTCCGTTTCCAAGAACCCCAATGAATGCTGAATTTTAAAAAAATTACAAAAGAAAACAATGCTCAAACAATTTCTAAACCTCAAGCTCTCCCAAAAATTATCTCCACAACAAATACAGTTGATGAAGCTAATTCAACTGCCCACACAAGCATTTGAACAAAGATTGGTTGAAGAATTGAACGAAAATCCAGCCTTGGAAACCGGCAATGAAGAAGAAATTTATGAAAAAGATGAATTCGACAATGACGATTATGACGACTATGACGACAACGAAAACATCGATTCTGGCGACATCAATATCGACGAATATTTGAGCAACGACGAAGTACCAGACTATAAAACACAAGCCAATAACTATAGCGACGACGACGATAATCGCGAATCACCATTGGCATCACCCGTTAGCTTTCATCAAGATTTGATCAACCAGCTCAACACCTTTATCCTCAACGACAACGAACGCGAAATAGCCGAATTTTTGGTAGGCAGCATCGACGATATGGGTTATATCCGCCGAGAAATTTTAGACATTGTTGACGATTTGGCATTCACACAAGGCATATATACCGATGAGAAAGCCGTCGAAAAAATGTTACAAATCATCCATCAACTCGAGCCATCAGGCGTAGGGGCACGAGACCTGCAAGAATGCCTCTTGCTACAACTCAAACACAAAACCCCAACCCCATCAGTAGCTCTCGCCATCAGCATCATTCACGAACAATTTGACGCCTTTACCAAAAAACATTACGACAAACTCATACAACGCTACAACATCACAAACGAGCAACTCAAAAACGCCGTTTATGAAATCGAAAAACTAAACCCAAAACCCGGAGGCTCCTTCAACGGAAACAACAAAATTACAGAAAACATCGTACCAGATTTTAGCATCAAAATCATCGATGACGAGCTCGAACTCACCCTAAACGGCAGAAATGCACCCAGCTTGCACATCTCAAAAGACTATCAAGAAATGATGCAAACTTACAAAAGAGCCCACGACAAATCAAACGCACAAAAAGACGCCGTACAATTCATCAAACAAAAATTAGACTCCGCCAAATGGTTTATCGACGCCATCAAACAACGCCAAGAAACCCTCTATGTAACCATGAATGCCATCATGCACTTTCAACAAGAATACTTTTTGGACGGCGAAGAAACAAAGCTCAAGCCAATGATTCTCAAAGACATAGCAGATATGGTGGGGCTCGACATCTCGACAGTATCACGCGTGGCAAACTCCAAATATGTAGAAACCCCTTATGGCACAAAACTCATCAAAGAATACTTCTCTGAAGCCATGAAAAACGACCAAGGCGAAGACGTATCAACTCTCGAAATCAAAAAAATCCTACAAACCGTCATCCAAAACGAAGACAAACACAAACCATTGCCAGACGACCAATTGGTCGAAATACTCAAAGAAAAAGGCTACCCAATCGCCCGCCGTACCATCGCCAAATATCGCGAAATCCTGGATATACCCGTAGCAAGACTCCGCAAAAAAATATAGTTTTTTTGGGCGTGCCCCAAAAAGCGGGAGCCGGAGACCAACCCGACAGGGGGCACGCCCAAAGAAAAGAAAAGATAGTTTTGGTTTTTGAATGATAGTGTTGTGTTTGTTGTAGCGATTGCTTATATTTGCGGTTCAAAATTTTTTGCATGATTAATATTACGTTGCCCGATGGGTCTGTTAGAGCTTTAGAGAATGGAGTTTCGCCAATGGTTGTTGCGATGGGCATTAGCGAAGGGCTGGCTCGAAATGTAATTTCGGCAAGTTTTAATGGTTTGATTGTTGAAACAAACACGCCGTTGAATACTGATGGTTCTTTGGTGCTTTTTACGTGGAATGACGT
>JAYTNQ010000137.1:0-1693 GCA_043748255.1 Bacteroidota bacterium | reverse complement strand
CATCGTTTACTACATTCATCATCTGAATCAAGCGGTCTGAATTGATGTTGCCCTCTGCCACTCCTGAAAAAAAGCTGTCTCGTTTGAGATAATCCAATCGATCAATATCGAGCTGACTTGAAACAAGTTGTAGCATAAATTTGCGGTGGTATTCTTCTTTAAAAATGGCAATTGCCAAATCAAGTTGTCCGTCAAATTCCATATTTAATTGGTTCATCAACAATAGCGAAATATTTTCGTGGTTGACGTTTTCCACAATACTATGCTCCATAGCGTGCGAAAATGGACCATGACCTATATCGTGCAACAAAATAGCGATATACAAGGCGCGCTCTTCCTCTTTTGAAATTTCGGTGCCTTTGAAACGGATTACTTCAATTGCTTTTTGCATCAGGTGCAAACAGCCGATTGCATGCTGAAACCTTGTGTGATGCGCTCCGGGGTACACCAAATAGGACAATCCCATTTGCGAAATGCGCCTTAACCGCTGAAAATAAGGATGTTGAATCAAATCAAAAATCAAATTTTCGGGCAGGGTGATAAATCCATAAATGGGGTCGTTTAGGATTTTTAGTTTATTGATTTGACTCACTTTTTGTTTAATTATTCATTAAATAGCTTGATGATTAGTGCAGCATTCCTGTTCTCAATTCTTTAATTTTATCAAATAATAATTCGCTCAAAAACTTTCGAGAACAACAAAATTGGCTTTGTTTCTCAAAAGTTGTTTGATTGCCCAATCGAATGAAATTAATTTTTTTGCCATTGCATAATCATTTTGCAAAAATACAAAAAATGATAAAAAATTGATTTATTTTAACGATATTTTTTGCTATATAATTGATTTTGTTTACATTTGATTTTAATGGTTTTAAAATCAAAAAATGAATTTCAGAACACCAATTACTATTCCAAAAAACACCAATTTGATTGATTATAATTCAAAAATTGTTGGCATTGGATCTTGTTTTGTTGAAAATATGGCTACAAAATTGGACTATTTCAAATTGGATCATTTGATAAATCCGTTTGGAATTATTTTCAACCCAATTTCGATTGAGAAGCTTGTTTTTAGAATTGTCAATCGTGCTTATTTTGACGAAAATGATTTGGTTTTTCACAACCAACTTTGGCATTGTTTTGATGTGCATTCACGATTGAGTAGTTTTTCAAAATCAGAATTGCTTTTCAACTTGAATTTGTTGCTCGACCGTTCTTTTGTAGAATTTAAAAAAGGGACACATTTTATGATAACCTATGGCTCATCATGGGTTTATAGGAATTTAGAGTGTCAAAAAATTGTTGCAAATTGTCATAAAATACCCCAAAATCAGTTTTCGAAAGAGTTGCTTTCGAGCCAAATTATAACTTCATCAATTCAAAATACGATTGAATTGCTGCGCTCTATCAACCCAAACGCGCAGCTCATTTTTACGGTTTCGCCGGTTCGTCATCTCAAAGATGGGTTTGTAGAAAATAACGTGAGTAAAGCCAATTTGTTGTCGGCTGTTTTTGAAATCACGCACAAAAAAGCCCAAAACACGGTTTATTTTCCGAGTTTTGAAATCATGATGGACGATTTGCGAGATTACCGTTTTTTTGATGATGATATGCTTCATCCCAATAAATTTGCGATACAATATATTTGGGAACAATTGGTTTTGAGTAATTTTTCAAACGAAGCAGTTTTGAT
>JAYTNQ010000136.1:0-1695 GCA_043748255.1 Bacteroidota bacterium | reverse complement strand
TTATTGTTCCAAAATCTGAACAAAAAAGCAATGTTGCTATAGATAGTGTTTTTGTCAATCAAACCTTGGATCAGTTTTATGAAATTGGTGTAAAACTTACAGCATTTGGTGATTCTTCAAAAGAAATGCCGATTTCGTTGTTTAATGACAATAAGCTGATTGCCAAAACATTAATAAATTTTGACGGAGCTCAAAAAACAATCAATTTTACGATTCCAAAGACCGATTTTAATGGGTATGTTAGTATTGTTGACAACAGTTTGGAATATGATAACACTTATTATTTTAGTATTTCAAAAAACAAAAAAATCAATGTTTTAAGTATCGGAACAGTCGAAAAAAGTATATTTTTATCCAAAATTTATACCCAAACAGAATTCAATTACAACAATTTTTCGATAGAAAGTTTAGATTATAATCAACTCGAAAAACAAGATGCAATTGTGCTCAACGAATTATCTACGATTCCAGATGCATTGCAAAAAACTTTGCTTTTGTTTGTTGAAAAGGGAGGCAATTTGATTTTGATTCCGTCAAGCGAAAATGCCATTAGTAACCTGAATAATTTTGTGAGAAATTTTGGCGATTTACAATTTAAAACAATAGAAAACAAAGAAAAATTAATTACCAAAATATCCTTTGAACACCCGCTTTTGACTACTGTTTTTGAAAAGAAAATTGATAATTTTCAGTATCCAATGACCAAAAAATCGTTTGAAATCACAAGCACAAATCCTGCTATTTTGGGCTATGCCGATCAAAGCACGTTTCTGAGTTCTATTCAAAAAGATTTGTCATCGATTTATATTTTTAATGCTCCAATAAACAAAACAAATTCCAATTTTGAAAACTCGCCATTAATTGTGCCGATTTTTTATACTATGGCACAAACCATTCAAAAAACTGGCGTAAATGCAATGAATGTTGGTCAAAATCAAGTTTTTTTGGTAGATGCAGATTTGTCAAAAGACGATATCATTTCAGTAAATAACGCTACCGAAAAATTTATTCCAACGCAACAAATTTTAAACAAAAAAGTAAAATTAACATTTAATGAAAATCCAAAAACTGCGGGAAATTTTGGTGTTTTTAATCACAATGATCTAATTAGAAATATTAGTTTTAATTATAAAAGAACCGAGAGCAATTTGACAATTGACAACGAAAATGTATTGGCTGATTATAAAAAAATCGACAATATTGAAACCGTTTTTGACAGTTTTAAAACAGACAGAACCAACAATGAATTGTGGAAATGGTTTGCCGTTTTGACATTATTGTTTTTGATCGCCGAATTATTGATACAAAAATATGTAAAATGAATTTAATTATTAGAGAAGCCCGAATTGTAGATGAAGATAGTTCTTTTTGTAATCAAATTGTAGATTTGGAAATAGAAAATGGTGTGATTTCAAAAATCGGGGTGAATTTGAGCAATACCAATCATTTTGAAGAATTGAAACGCGACAATTTGCATATCTCGCAAGGTTGGTTTGATAGTAGTGTCAGTTTTGGCGAGCCAGGTTTTGAAGATCGCGAAACCATCTCAAACGGTTTGATGGTAGCTGCCAAAAGCGGGTTTACAGCGGTGGCACTTCAACCAAATTCAGAGCCAATAATTGATAATCAAGCACATATAAATTTTGTCCAATCAAAAGCAAATGGTTTTGCAACACAAGTTTACCCGATTGGAGC
>JAYTNQ010000135.1:0-4692 GCA_043748255.1 Bacteroidota bacterium | reverse complement strand
ATTACAAATCGAGATAAATTAACGTTGGCATTCGGAAAATTTTTGAACAAACTCAAATCAGCTTCTGCAAAACTTACTTTAGCATCAACGTTTTCGTTAATAGCTTGTTCAATTTTTGCTTTGATTTGGTCTTTGAAAAAATAGGGTGTCGCGATGAGTAGCCCAATCATTAGAAGTGCTACAACTATTGCAATTTTTAGAATTTTTTTGATCATATTTTTTTAATTTATAATATACAAACAAAAACAATGCCTTTGTTTTTTTGCAAAAATACAAAATTTTAAACTTGCATTTCGATTGATTTTTTGGTTTCAAAAAAAAAGCCTTTCAACAATGAAAGGCTTTTTTTGAATTGATTTTTTTATTTTTTGATAAATTTTTTGGATACAGTTTTTGTTCCATCATTGATTTCAAAAACATAAATTCCGCTACTTAATTTAGCAACATCAACAGTGCTTGAACTTGTTTTTCCGCTTAAAACTTGTTGTCCTGTAGCATTATAAATTTTATAATCAACAATATTATCTTTAGAGATTTTTAGATTCAACATTCCAAAAACTGGATTTGGATACATCGAAAAATCCAATTGTTCATTGCTGTTTGACGCTGTCAATCCGTATGTTATTGGTTCTACGGCTGCATCTATTGGTGTAGTATCTGTAAGCGGAATACCACCAACATTTACGGTATAATCTTCTACTTCGCCTGCTTTGAATGCTTCACAAGCCGTTTGGGCAGATCCGCTTTTCATTGAAACCCGCATTCTGGTTGCTCCCAAAAGTGCTGTAGTTGGGGCAGTAAATGTAAATGTTAAATTTGCACTGCTGTTTGACGAAGTAGATACAATCAATTCTGAAGCGTCAAAAACGCCGTTTTTGTTATAATCTATCCATACTTTCCAAAACTCGGTCAAAGCGGTTGTTGCAAATCCAGCACTTACAATGATTGTATTTGAACCAATTGCAACGGTTCCAATTTGAGCAGTAAAATTGCCATAACCTGCGTTTTTTCCGGTTGTGTTTGCAATTCCGCCAATAGCTACATAATCGATATATTCTTTTACGACGCTTCCACCCTTTGAGGCACAATAGGTTGGAGGCGGAGATAGTGTTGTGATATTCACCACATTACTTGCGCCAGATAGATTTCCGTCGGCATCTTTGGCTTTTATAGTAAATGAGTATGCTGTTGCTGCTGTTAATCCGGTTACGTTATAGGTTAATCCGGTTACGGTTGTCAACAAAGTGGTGCCTTTATATACTTCATAACCAGTTACTGCAATATTATCTGTTACGGCAGACCAACTCAAGGTAGCTCCTGTTGCAGTGATGCTCGAGGCTACCAAGTCTGTTGGTGTTGTTGGCGGTATTATATCTGCTAGCACAAACGAAGCTCCAATTCCTACAGCATAAAACGCATTGGTAACGGCAATTACTTCTGGCGAATTAATACCATACAAGTCTTTTGCAGCTTGTATGCCATAAGTTCTTGCCAATGGATAGGTGCTGTTTGCAGTCATATACACAGACTCCATTCTATAGGTAATTAATGCGGCTTTGTCCATCCCAATTCCAGTAACGTTATAGGTGCTTCCAATATCATTTGTGCCGGTTTTTCCCATTGTCAAAATATAAAACCAATGGTTCAAAACACCACTATTTGAGTGAACGCCACATTGATCTGTGGTGGTTGAAGGCGTGCATGAAATAACATCTTTCCAATAAGTTCCAAGATAGGTATCTGGACTTAATTTTGCTTTTGGATCACTCATTGACCTAAGTGCGATTGACCCAACACGTCTATCAATTTGATCGCCAATTAGCCAATTTGCTGTTGCTGGTTTTGCATAAAACTCTATACAAGTTCCCCAAATATCAGATAAAGCTTCATTCATGGCGCCAGATTCTTTTTGATATACCAAGGCGGCTGTTCTTTCGCAAATTGCATGACCAATCTCGTGACCAACAACATCTATTGAGGTCAGAATATCAAAATAAGTGCCGCTACCATCGCCATAGGTCATTACAGACCCATTCCAATAAGCATTGTCATAAGCGGTGCTATAATGGACATAGCTTTTTATAATCGCGCCAGCATTGTCAAAACTGTTTCTGTTATGTATGGTTTTCCAATAATCATAGGTTTTTTCGGCGGCCCAATGCGCATCTAATGCGCCATTGTCTTTGTTTACATTATCATATTCTGCAGCAGTCCAGTTGTTATCAACATCTGTAAAATTTATTGCTGCGGAATAATTTGTTCCTTTTTGTAGGTTAAAAGTATTGATTCCGAGACCTCTCACCGCATCAGACAGTATATAAGACGAACCACTTAATTTTGTATCAATGTTTTGCGCACCAGAATATTTAGTGTCAGCATTTCCTAAAACAAAAGATGTGGCTTTATTAGCAATTGCATGGTCGGCATTTTTGATAGAATGGCTAAATTCGCCAACGTGTTTTATAACGGCATTATACAACAATACTTCGCCCGAAACAGCGTCTATATATAGGTCGCCTCTACTTATCGGTTGTGTAGCATACATATCAAATTTATAAGCTAGACGCAAAACCTCTTCGGTAGCAGTTTTTGAAACTGGCAATAACACCATTTCGCCAACCGGTTTTTGATATTCAAATGCCTGGGTTTCAGCAACATTTTCCCAAAGATATTCTGAGGCACCAATATGGGTTTTTGCTATTTCAAATGCTTTATTCGCAGTGATTTGGGGTGTGATGTTCACATTGTCGAGTTGACAAAAATCGCCATTCATCGATTCTATTTTTCCAGCTTTTGAGTGTAAAATAAATGTAGAAAATTCAACTTTAATGTTTTGATGAAAGAGTTGAAATTTTTCGTGCGTGAAACCAATTTTGTCGGTTTCTGATTTTATTTTAGTAAAATTTGAATTGCCTTTCAAACCTAATTGCTCTTCAAAAACTTGCTTATAATCTGCCGTTTTGTATGTTGATTTTTCGTTAAAAGTGATTAACGAGGGTTGTCCGTTGCTGTTTGAAATTTTTTCTTTTACAACTCTATTGGCGGTTTGCGCAAAGATTGAAGCCGAAAAAAAAGTTACAACAACCGTCAAAATTCCTTTTGAAAGTAGTGTTTTTTGCATAAAATTAGGTTTAAAAAATTCAAAATTTGTATGCAAATATATCAAACATCTTGATATATCAAACGTTTTATGAAGATTTTCTAAAAAAAAATTTTTTTTAGAACCTTTGCTTTCAATTCTTTAAGATTTTCTGATTAAAAAAAACCGCCAAAAAACTTAGAATTACTTATGAAATGTTTGAAATTGTTTTTTTAAAAAAATCCCAAACTACAATTCCTGCGATTACCGCAATATTAAGAGAATGTTTAGTACCCAACTGTGGAATTTCGATGCTGCCATCGCAACTTTCTATTGCTTTTTGGTTTACACCAAAAACTTCGTTGCCAAAAACAAACGCATATTTTTGATTTTTTTGAGTTTCAAAATGTTGCAAAAACGTGGCGTTTTCTACCTGTTCTATGGCAAAAACTTGAATATTTTGTGCTTTCAGTTTTTCGATCAAAGCAACTACAGATTCCACATGCTCCCATGCTACAGTTTCGGTTGCGCCAAGGGCGGTTTTGTGTATTTCTTTGTTCGGTGGCGATGCAGTGATGCCACACAAATATATTTTTTCTACCAAAAAAGCATCGGCGGTTCTAAAAACTGACCCTATATTATGCAAACTTCTCACGTCGTCTAAAACAATAATAAGTGGTGTTTTTTTTGAATTTTTAAAATCTTCGATCGTTTTTCGATCTAATTCGTCGTTTTCTAATTTTCGCATTTTGTAAAAATAAAAAAAAACTTCCTAAAATTTAATTCAGGAAGTTTTTTTTATAATTGATAAAATAAATTTAGCTTTTTGGTGTAGATGCAGGAGTTGCAGGGGTTGTTGCTCCAGGTGCATCTGGCAAAACAGTTCCTTTTATAGTCAAAACTTTTGAAGGCGTTGCTGCATTTGTTGTCAAAGTAATGGTTTTTGTAAACGGACCAACTCTGTCTGTGGCATATCTTACACCAATTACACCTCTTGCTCCCGGAGCAATTGGCTCTTTTGGATAACTTGGTACGGTGCATCCGCATGAACCTTGGGCTGCAGAAATAATCAACGGCTTGTTTCCGTTATTTACAAACGAAAATTCGCGTTTTGGCTCTCCGTTGTGAGGAATTGTACCATAATCTACGGTGTCTGAATCAAAAAGGATGCTAGCACCATCTGTGGTTGGCACAGCGGCTTTTGCTTCCACTTTTGGAGCTTCTACTTTGGCGGTTGTTGTTTTTGAATCTACTACTGTTGTTGTTTTAGTTACTTTTGTAGTTTTTTTAGATTTCTTTTTTTTGCTTGCTTCTTGAGCATTTGTGGTTGTGATTGCAAAAAATGCAATCGCAGTTAAGAAGAGAATAGATTTTTTCATTTTTGTGTAAATTAAATTTAATTGCCAAAATTATAATTTTTTTTGTTTCAAACTAAAATAAATATCTTAAAGTTTTATTAAAAATAAGCTATAATATAGAAATCAAAATTATTAGGTCAATTTTAATCATTTAATTTTAAAACCGCCATAAACGCTTCTTGCGGAATTTCAACATTGCCCACTTGTCGCATTCGTTTTTTACCTTTCTTTTGTTTTTCCAAAAGTTTTCGCTTT
>JAYTNQ010000134.1:0-1699 GCA_043748255.1 Bacteroidota bacterium | reverse complement strand
CGTTTTGAGTTGCATATCCTTCAGACAAAACTTGACCAAGAACTACTCTATCTCCTTTTCTTACGATAGGTTTTAGATTGATACTTGTGCTTTGATTTGTTTTTCTAAATTTGATAAGGTTGTATGTTTTTTCGTCTTCTTCAAAACTTACCATTCTTTCGGCATCAGACCGATCATATTTGATGGTGATGATATTGGCATCAACATATTCTATGGTTCCTGGTCCTTCAGCGTTTATCAAAACTCTAGAATCTGAAGCTACTTGACGCTCCAAACCTGTACCTACAATTGGTGCTTCAGGCCGCAGCAATGGTACTGCCTGGCGCATCATATTAGATCCCATCAAAGCCCTGTTTGCATCATCATGTTCCAAAAATGGAATTAGAGATGCAGAGATAGAGGCAATTTGGTTCGGTGCAACATCGGCATAGTCAATTCTTGTTGGGTCAACTACCGGAAAGTCGCCTTCTTCACGAGCAATTACTTTATCGGCTAGGATTTTTCCTTTGCTATCAATTTCAATATTGGCTTGTGATATAAGTTTTCCTTCTTCTTCTTCGGCACTCAAATATACTGGAGTTGAGTGAATATCAATTACCCCTTTTGTTACTTTTCGGTAAGGCGTTTCAATAAAGCCCATTCCATTTACTTTGGCATATACGCCAAGTGAAGATATAAGTCCAATGTTTGGTCCTTCAGGAGTTTCGATAGGACAAAGTCTTCCGTAGTGGGTATAGTGAACGTCTCGCACCTCAAATCCGGCTCTTTCTCGCGAAAGTCCGCCTGGTCCAAGGGCTGATAAACGTCTTTTGTGGGTTATCTCTGCCAATGGATTGGTTTGATCCATAAATTGAGATAACTGGTTGGTCCCAAAAAATGAGTTGATTACAGACGAAAGTGTTTTGGCATTGATCAAATCAATTGGTGTAAACACTTCGTTGTCACGCACGTTCATTCTCTCACGAATTGTTCTTGCCATACGGGCAAGTCCAACGCCAAATTGTTGAGAGAGTTGCTCTCCAACGGTTCTTACACGACGGTTAGACAAGTGATCGATATCATCAATCTCTGCTTTAGAGTTGATTAATTCAATCAAATATTTAACAATAGTAATAATATCTTCTTTAGACAAGACTTGCTTTTCCATCGGGATATCTAAACCGAGTTTTTTGTTCATTCTATAACGACCTACTTCGCCCAAATTGTAGCGTTGGTCTGAAAAGAATAATTTATCGATAATACCACGAGCAGTTTCCTCATCAGGTGGTTCGGCATTTCTTAATTGACGGTAAATGTGCTCAACGGCCTCTTTTTCAGAGTTGGTTGGATCTTTTTGTAGGGTATTGTGAATGATGGCATAATCTGCTTGATTTGCATCTTCTTTGTGCAACAAAATAGATTTTACGTTTGCATCAATGATTTCTTCTACATTATCTTTGTCGATAATGGTGTCGCGATCAAGGATGATTTGGTTTCTTTCGATAGAAACAACTTCGCCAGTATCTTCGTCAACAAAATCTTCATGCCATGTATTAAGTACACGTGCAGCTAATTTGCGACCGATATATTTTTTTAAGCTTGTTTTAGAAACTTTAATTTCTTCGGCAAGGTCAAAAATTTCAAGAATATCTTTGTCTCTTTCAAAACCGATTGCTCTAAAAAGGGTTGTTACTGGTAATTTTTTCTTTCTATCAATATA
>JAYTNQ010000133.1:0-12120 GCA_043748255.1 Bacteroidota bacterium | reverse complement strand
TTTCGGGCAATATCAAAGACGCATTAGAAAAAAAGCCGAGCAATTTTGTTTCGGTTATGCTTTATGAAGTAGATGAAAAATATACAGATTCGGTCATTTTTAAACAAAAACCACGATATGTGACCAACACATTAGACAGTTTGAAAACTTTTAAAATAGAAAACATTAAAGCCGGAAAATATATGTTGGTGGCTATAAAAGACAATAATAATAATTTTAAATTTGACCCAAAAACAGAAAAAATAGGCTTTGAGGCAACGCCAATAGAAGTGCCAACAGACAAGGTTTTTGAGCTAAAAATGTTTAAAGAAACACCAGTTTTCAAGGCTTTCAAACCTACCCAAGCGTCTGCAAATAGGGTTATTGTGGGGTTTGAAGGAGATGCAAAAGACCTTCATATCACACTAAAAAACGGGAATAACGTCTTGAAATCGATTGTCACAAAAATGCCAAAAGCAGATTCGTTGCAAGTATGGTTTGAAAAAATAAAAACAGATTCGCTTCAAATGATGTTGGCCAAAAACCAATTTGCCAAAAATTTTTCGTTCAAAATAAAAGAACAAAAACGCGACACTTTGAGTATAACTGCTTCAAATACAAATGTTTTGGAAATGCGAAACGTGTTTTTTTTAAAATCTGCAACGCCAATAGTCTTGATTGAAGATTCAAAGATTTTCCTTAAAAACAATGAAGGAAAGCTAGTTGATTTTACAACAAAATACAACGAAATGGATCAAAAATTGGAATTCACTTTTAAGAAAGAAACGGCACAAAAATATCTTTTAAAATTGATGCCCGGAGCCTTGAAAGATTTTTTTGAAAAACAAAACGACAGCCTTTCTTTCAAATTTTCAACTCGAGCAGCAGCAGAATATGGCAACCTAAAAATTAAGCTTGTCAATGCCCGAAACTTTCCAATGATCGTAGAATTAACAAATGAAAAAGGAGATGTTTTGGCGAGCGAATACACCGAGAACGCTACCGACATTTCGTTTAATTATTTGGATCCAGCAGTGTTTTTTGTAAGAATTATTGAAGATCAAAACAAAAACCATCAATGGGATGCTGGTAATTATATGCAAAAAAAGCAGTCGGAAAAGGTGATTTATTTTTCCAAAAAAATAGATGTTCGCGCCAATTGGGATGTTGAACAACCTGTTGATTTAGAGAAATAATTAACAAGCTGTTTTTGACAAAAAACTTTTGTTTTCAAAATGTTTTGACTAATAATTGACAAAAGGAGTACAAGCTTTTGGGATGATTTAAATTATGTTTTGTTTATGTATTTCAAAAAATCATAGCAATTGGTCTGCAATCGTTCTGTCGTTGCTAAGTCTTGGTAACTTGTTTTGTCCGCCCAATTTTCCGATGGATTTCATATAATTTTGAAATCCGTTTTTGCTGATTATTCTTATTTCCAAACTTTTCAATACTTTGCCAACAATCAAATCGTCATAATAGCTGTTTTGTTCGCGCATTTTGGCATCAATTTTGGCGGCAAATTCTGTCATGTTTTGCGGTTCTGTTTCAAACTCGATACACCATTCATGATAGGGCAAACCCGTTTGGGGCGTAATTTGTGGAGCAACTGTAAACTCATTAATGCTTGTAGTTGTGCCCGCTATGGCATGTGCGATAGCGGTTTCGACCTCTTTGCCAATCACATGCTCGCCAAAGGCCGAAATAAAATGTTTGATACGCCCCGAAACTATAATTCGATGTGGATTCAAACTTACAAACTGCACGGTATCACCAATATTATAGCCCCAAAGTCCAGCATTTGACGAAATAATGAGTACATAATTTTGATTTAGTTCAACTTCGCCAATGGTATATCTTTTTGGATTTTGGTCAAAAAAAGCTGTTGTTTTTACAAATTCATAAAAAATACCAGCATTCAAAAGCAATAGCATTCCAGGTTTGTTTTGACGATCTTGGTAAGCAAAAAAACCTTCGGAAGCTGGGAAAAGCTCTATGCTATCTACTTTTTGGCCCATCAAATATTCAAATTTGGCTCGATAAGGTTCATAGTTTACGCCACCGTATATAAAAAGCTGAAAATTTGGAAACAACTCTGTGATGGTCATTTTTGATTTTTGATGCAGTTTTTCAAAGTACATCAACACCCAAGACGGGATACCTGAAATAACACTCATATCTTGCGAAAAGGTCTCGCCAACTATGGCTTCAACCTTTGTTTCCCAATCATCTATACAGTTGGTTTGCCATGATGGAAGTCTGTTTTTTTGCAAATATTTTGGCACAAAATGGGCTACAATGCCAGAAAGTCGTCCGTGTTTGATGCCGTTTTTGGTGTCTAAAGTTGGATTTCCTTGTAAAAAAATCATCTTTCTATCAACAATCGAGGCGTTTTGTGTTTCGTTGATATAATGCAAAATTGCATTTTGTGCCGCTTTGATGTGCTGCGGAAGAGAAGCTTTTGTGAGCGGAATAAATTTGGCACCAGAAGTTGTACCTGATGTTTTGGCAAAATAGAGTGGTTTTCCTTTCCACAAAACATCCTTTTTTCCGGCTATAACTTGTTCAATATAAGGTTTTAAGGATTCATAATCTCGAATGGGAACCTGAGATGCAAAATCTGAAAAAGTTGTTATTTTTTCAAAAAAATGATCTTGTCCAAACTGGGTTTTTTTCGCTTGACGAATCAAATTCAAAAAAACTTTTTGTTGTGTAGCAACCGGGTTGTTGGCCCATTTTTGAGTTTCACGCACCACTTTTTTGGCAAATATTTTGGCAAACTGTGCTTTTATAGACATTCTTGGTTTATTTTTTCTTCTTTTTTGTGTTTTTTTGTGCCGCTTTTTTTACTTCAGATCTCAACTCTTTTTCGGCATCAGTAGCTTGAAGATTAACTTGAGATTCATCAATATTATTGCCTTCGGTAATAGAATCTGTGCTCAATTTTGCATAATCCAAATCATTGTTCAAAACCCGTTTGATAGATTTTATATAAGCTTCGTTTTTTTGTAAAGCCAAAGTCAAGGAATCTGATTTGAGTGCCAATCTGGTAGCATTTTTTTTCAATTCGGTAGAGGCATAGCCCGGAATGTATTCTCGCAATGGCGTAAATGCAATGATAAAAGTGGTGAGTGTAATGATTAAAATTGCACTAATTGTTGCCACCACAAAAACGTTCATCATTGTAAGTTTGAGCGAAAAAGTTTCTTCAAATGTATCTTCATTGAGGATGATTAATCGCCTTTTATTAAATAGTTTTTCTTTGAGGAGTTGTCTTTTTAGTCGGTTTTGAATCATTCTTACTTATTTTTGAACAAATATACTAATAAAATCTATTGTTTGATAAAGGTTTTTTGGATCAAAATTTGCTTGATTTTTTTTATAATAAAATATAAGGTCTTTTTGTTTCAATTACTTATTTTATATTTATCTTTGTAAACGATTTTTAAATTAGTAATTATGAACAAATTGACAATATTTATGGGAAGTTTAGGAGCAACAGAAATCATTTTGATAATTGCGGTAATTTTGTTGATGTTTGGAGGAAAAAAAATTCCAGAATTGATGAAAGGATTAGGTACAGGAATCAAAGAATTTAAAAACGCCGCCAAAGACGATCAACCTGCCACCAAAAAAGAAGAAGAAACGAAATAAAAAAAACAGGCTTTTCAGTAATGAGAAGCTTTTTTTTGATTCAAAATTAACAAAATCAGCTTGTTTTTGAAACTTTTTTTATCCTATGGCAAAACTATACCTTGTTCCAACACCTATTGGTAATCTTGAAGATATGACCATTCGTGCGATACGTGTGCTCAAAGAGGTCGATTTGATTTTGGCCGAAGACACCCGAAATAGTGGCAAGTTGCTCAAACATTTTGAGATTTCTACCCACATGCACAGCCACCACCAGCATAATGAACACAAGACGATAGACAATTTGATTTTGCGTCTCAAGGCAGGCGAGAGTATTGCTTTGATATCTGATGCCGGCACTCCTGCGATTTCAGACCCAGGTTTTTTGATCGTTCGGGCTTGTGTCGAAAATAATATTGATGTAGAATGTTTGCCTGGCGCAACCGCCTTTGTGCCGGCATTAGTCAACAGTGGTTTGCCCAATGACAAGTTTGTTTTTGAGGGGTTTTTGCCCGACAAAAAAGGGCGTCAAACCCGCTTTTTGGCACTTGCTGCCGAGGCAAGAACCATGATTTTGTATGTTTCGCCTCACAAATTAGTAAAAACACTTGGCGAATTTGTAACTTATTTTGGCGAAGACCGCCTTATATGCGTGTCTCGTGAACTGTCAAAACTGCACGAAGAAAACCTTCGCGGAACAGTGCTTGAGCTTCTTTCTCATTTTGAAAAAAAACCTCCAAAAGGCGAAATTGTAGTTGTAGTTGGTGGAAAAAAAGGGGTGTGAGTTCATTTATTTGCTAAAAACACTAACGGTAAATTTTACAAAAATGTTTGATATTATTTTTACTGGATTAAAGTTTTCTTGAAACGTGGCTCCGCAAAATATTCGAGACTTTGCATTTATAAAAACCAATTGTATTGTCAATTTTCTTTTGAATTTTCAATTTATTACTTTCTACTTCAAAAAACGGTTTTAAAAATACAAAAAAGTCTCATTTCGCCCCGATGCAGCGGCATCCTTTTTGGATTTTCTTTTTCAGAAAATCCAAAAAGATATAGCGTGCAGCGGGACAGGTGGTTTTAAAAAACGGATAGAGTGCGCCAAAAAAAAATCTTGTTTATGGGCTTCTATTTTAGAAATTTGATAAAAAGGAATGTGCTTTTTGAGTTATTTTGCCGTTGCAATCGAAAAACTAAGTTTCAATTCTGATCCAATCTGAAGTACATCTACAAGGTCTTGCACCTTCAAATCGTGTGGAATTCGAACCACAACAACCTTGTCGTTGCGTTGTGTTGTGATGTTTTGAATCTGTTGTTTCAAATCTGCAAATGCTACCTCTTGTTTGTCCAAAAAATAATGTTTGTCTTCTGTAATCGAAAGGGTAATGTGGTTTTTGTTGGTGGTTTCATTGGCTTGGGCTTTAGGTAGCGTCAATTTGATCACATTTGGGTTGGCCAATGTCGAGATAATCAAAAAAAACAACAACAAGAAAAACATAATATCACTCAAGGACGAAGTGGGAATTTCAGCATGAAATCGTTTGTTTCTTTTAATGGCCATGTTGTGGAGATTGTATTAGGGTTATGACTTCTAAAATTTGTTTTTGGGCGCGGTGCAAAAACTTGTCGATCATCATGTTATACAAATGGTATGCAGAATATGCTACAACCCCAACAACAAGCCCGGCACCACTACTAATCATTTTTTCATACAAACCGCCAGATATGTTGCCAATACTGATGTTTTCTGTTACAGAAATGCTATAAAAAATTTTGATAACCCCCGAAATGGTGCCTATAAATCCCAAAATAGGAGCAATTCCAGAAATAAGCCCCAAATAGCCAAGACCTTTTTCCATCTCACCAATTTCAATATTGGCTGTTTTTTCCATCACCGATTCAATTTCGCTTATAGGTCTGCCAATCAATGAAATACCGCTACGCAAAATATTTGCCGATGCCGAATTATCACGTTTACAAAGCAAGATAGCGTTTTCTAATTTTCCGTTTTTGATTTGCAAACTCACCTCGTCGAGCAAATTTTTGTCGGTTTTTGCAATTTTTTTGATAGACAAATAGCGTTCGATGATGATATATATACAAAAAAATAATAACATTATTATAGGAATAATCATCACACCGCCTTTTAGTACAAACGACAAATAAGAAACGTTTTCTAAAGCAGGTGCTGCAGCAGATGATGCCGTTGTGGCTGCCGCCGAAAGGCTATCGGTAACAACCGAAGTTTGTAAAATGAAATTTGAAATGACCATAAAAATAAATTAAATTGTTATCAATTTTGTTTCCCACAAAAATAGCTTTTTTTTGATTTTATAAACTATTCCTATTGAATTAAAACGATTTTATTTTGATTTCAGTATATCAAAACAAATTAATTTAAAAAAAACACTACTATTTGTTGATTTTTTATATAAAATTTTTATCTTTGCACTCGAAAAAATAACGGTTTTTAATGGGCAGTTATCTTTTTTCAAAAAACCTAAATAGCTATATATTAAACACATAAGCAATGTCAAAAGTAATAGGAAAAGTGGCGCAAATTATCGGGCCAGTCGTAGATGTAGTTTTCAACGGAAAAGATGTTGAACTTCCAAAAATTTATGATTCGTTAGAAATCACAAAAAAAGACGGTACCCTATTGGTGCTTGAAGTACAATCGCACATTGGCGAAAATACCGTAAGAACCATTTCTATGGATTCTACAGACGGTTTGAGCCGTGGCTACGAAGTTGTTGGCACCGGAAACCCAATAAAAATGCCTATTGGAGCAGACGTATATGGTCGCCTTTTTAACGTGATTGGCGATGCTATTGACGGATTGGGCAATTTGCCAAAAGATGGCGAAAACGGAATGTCGATTCACAGACAAGCTCCAAAATTTGAAGACCTATCTACTTCGTCTGAAGTTTTATTTACAGGAATCAAAGTTATAGACCTTATAGAACCATACTCCAAAGGCGGAAAAATTGGCCTTTTTGGAGGTGCTGGTGTTGGAAAAACAGTATTGATCCAAGAATTAATCAACAATATTGCAAAAGGCCACGGCGGATTATCTGTCTTTGCTGGCGTTGGCGAAAGAACCCGTGAAGGAAATGATTTGCTTCGCGAAATGTTAGAATCTGGTATCATCAAATATGGCGACGCATTTATGCACTCTATGGAAGAAGGCGGATGGGATTTGTCTAAAGTTGATATGGAAGGAATGCGCGAATCAAAAGCAACTTTTGTGTTCGGTCAAATGAACGAACCGCCCGGAGCAAGAGCGCGTGTAGCCCTATCTGGTCTGTCAATTGCCGAGTATTTTCGAGATGGCGCAGGGTCAGACCAAGGAAAAGATGTATTGTTTTTTGTAGATAATATTTTCCGTTTTACACAAGCCGGTTCAGAGGTTTCAGCACTTTTGGGTCGTATGCCGTCTGCGGTGGGTTATCAGCCAACATTGGCCACAGAAATGGGTGCCATGCAAGAGCGAATTACTTCTACAAACAAAGGCTCGATCACTTCTGTACAAGCCGTTTATGTGCCTGCAGATGACCTTACAGATCCAGCTCCAGCTACTACATTTGCCCACCTTGATGCCACAACGGTTTTGTCTAGAAAAATTGCCGAACTTGGCATATACCCTGCCGTAGATCCATTAGATTCTACCTCAAGAATATTAACACCACAAATACTTGGTGACGAGCATTATGATTGCGCACAACGTGTCAAAGAAATTCTTCAAAAATACAAACAATTGCAAGATATTATTGCCATTCTTGGTATGGAAGAACTTTCTGAGGACGACAAACTATCGGTATCAAGAGCCCGTAGAGTACAAAGATTTTTGTCACAACCCTTTCACGTAGCCGAGCAATTTACAGGGCTAAAAGGCGTTTTGGTTGACATCAAAGATACCATCAAAGGATTTAATATGATTATAGACGGCGAGCTAGACCACCTTCCTGAAGCGGCATTTAACCTAAAAGGAACCATCGAAGACGCTATCGAAGCCGGCGAAAAAATGTTGGCAGAAGCTTAATAAGAATTTCAAATTATACATTATGATTTTAGAAATAGTATCTCCAGAAGCATCCCTATTTAAGGGAAAAGTAAATTCGGTAGCCGTTCCTGGTGTAGATGGCGATTTTCAAATGCTCAACAATCACGCTGCAATTGTATCTACTTTGACAAACGGAAATATTAGAATCGAGGCTGATGATTTTGTTTTTTTTAAAGAAACAGCTTCAAAGTTTAGCAAAGAAACAGATCAAAAATACAGTTTGGCTATATCATCAGGCACATTAGAGCTCAAAGATAACAAAGTAATTATTTTGGTAGATTAAAAAAATAACCAACCAATATTGAAAAAAAAACCAAACATAGCTGTTTGGTTTTTTTTTACCTATTCCTTTTTGGAATTATCTACAAATGTTTTCAGACAATATAAAACCACTTGTCCAAGCGTTTTGAAAATTAAAACCACCTGTAACAGCATCAATATTTACAATTTCGCCTGCAAAATAAAGGTTTTTGTGCAACTTGCTTTCCATGGTTTTAAAATTAATTTCTTTCAAATCGATGCCGCCAGCGGTCACAAACTCATCTTTGAAAGTGCTTTTTCCATTGACCAAAAATGCCGAATTGACCAAGTTATCATTCAATTTTTGAAGCTGAATTTTAGACAAATCCGCCCATTTGGTCTCCACTTCAATTGATGACGACAAAACCAAATTTTCCCACAACCGATTGGGCAAATCAAAAAAAGCTTTTTTGGAAACCGCTTTTTTGGCGTGCTCCAATTTTAATTCTTTTAGTAATAAAAACGACTCCTCTGGCAAGACCACGTTGAGCCAATTGACGACAATCGTAAATTGATAATTTTTTTCATACAAAATTCGGGCGCCCCAAGCAGATAATTTCAAAATTGCAGGACCACTCATGCCCCAATGCGTTATCAAAAGTGGCCCAGAAGTAGCCAATTTGGTATCTTTTATCTGAACATTTACAAAGGTCGAAACTCCTGGCAAATCTTTGATGCGACTATCCTTGATGTTGAATGTAAACAAAGACGGTACCGGACTGATAATATGGTGACCAAAATGCTGCAACATATCCCACATTTTTGGGTTGCTACCAGTGGCAATAACCAATTTTTCGCATAGAAATTGTTGGTTTTGTGTGTCAATTTTCCAAAACATATCGGCTTTAAAAATCGACTGCACACTTTGTGTTGTCAATATTTCAATACCCAGCTTTTGGGTTGCAACCAAAAAACAATCTATAATCGTTTGCGAGCTGTTTGACTCGGGAAACATCCTGCCATCTGTCTCCGTTTTAAGGGTTACACCATGATTTTTGAACCACAAAATCGTTTCAGAAGGGCAAAATTGATGAAACGGTCCGCGCAACTCTTTTTGCCCACGCGGATAAAAATGTGTCAACAAATTGGGGTCAAAACAAGCATGAGTAACATTGCACCTGCCACCACCCGAGATGCGCACCTTGGTCAAAACCTCTTTGCCACGTTCAAGAATAGCAATTTTTAAGGTTGGATTTTTTTCGGCGATATTGATTGCCGAAAAAAATCCAGCAGCACCACCGCCAACAATAATTAGATCAAATTTTTGGTTCATTCAAGGATTTTTTGATACAAATATTTCAAATATTAAAACGTCAAAGCTACAAAACAAAGCCCAAAAAACACCGCAAAGCAACATCTTTTAGCAGCAAAACCCTTTTTTTATTTTTTTGGCGCACACCAACCGTACAGCACACGACCCGTCCCGCTGCACGCTATATCTTTTTGGATTTTCTGAAAAAGAAAATCCAAAAAGGATGCCGCTACATCGGGGCGAATTTAAACTTTTAGACTTTTCAAGACAACTTCAAGAGAGGCATAAAGCAAAATAAAAATCACTATCACACTCAAAAACCAAAACCAAAACGCCTTTTAAAAAATTAAGAATGAAAAACCCAAAAACAAATACACTTTTGTGAGTATTTTATCAATATTTAAACAACTGCAATCCCAAAAAATACTTACTTTCGCACATTGATTTTACAAAACACTGATGAGCACAAAATTTAAAGAATACAAAACACTCGATCTGCCAACAATAGCCACAGAAACACTCGGTTTTTGGGACAAACAAGCTATATTCGAAAAAAGTGTAAGCAGCAGACAAGGCAATCCACCATTCGTTTTTTTTGAAGGACCACCATCAGCAAACGGGATGCCCGGAATACATCATGTGATGGGGCGCACCATAAAAGATATTTTTTGTAGATACAAAACCCAAAAAGGCTTTCAAGTAAACCGAAAAGCAGGCTGGGACACCCACGGATTGCCCGTAGAGCTGGGCACAGAGGCTGCATTGGGCATCACCAAAGAAGATATTGGCAAAACAATTTCTGTAGAGGCCTATAACGAAGCCTGCAAAAAAACCGTCATGCGATATACAGACGTATGGAACGATTTGACCCAAAAAATGGGCTATTGGGTCGATATGAAAGACCCATATATCACCTACAAACCCAAATATATGGAATCTGTATGGTGGCTTTTGAAACAAATTTATAACAAAAATTTGATCTACAAAGGTTACACCATCCAACCTTACTCGCCAAAAGCAGGAACAGGTTTGAGCAGCCACGAAGTCAACCAACCCGGAAGCTATCGAGATGTTACTGATACAACCGTAGTGGCACAATTCAAGAGTATTCAAAATACTTTGCCAGAATTTTTACAAGAATTTGGCGATATTTATTTTTTAGCTTGGACAACCACACCTTGGACCTTGCCCTCAAACACCGCATTGACAGTGGGTCCAAAAATCGATTATGTTTTGCTAAAAACAATCAATCAATACACCTTTTTGCCTACAAACGTGATTTTGGCCAAAAATTTAATTGCAAAACAATTTGGAAAAGGTTTTTTTGAAACCACAAACAACGCAGATTTTGACAATTTTATACCCACAAACAAAACAATTCCGTATCAAATTTTGACACAATGCAAAGGCGCAGATTTAGTAGAAATTCGATATGAGCAACTCATGCCTTATGCCCTTCCATATCAAAACCCCGAAAATGCTTTTAGAGTGATAGCAGGCGATTTTGTAACCACCGAAGATGGTACCGGAATAGTGCATACCGCACCAACATTTGGGGCAGATGATGCCAAAGTTGCCAAAGATGCTAAGCCCGAAGTGCCGCCACTATTGGTTTTGGACGAAAACGAAAATCCTGTGCCGTTGGTAGATTTGCAAGGAAAATTTCGTCCAGAAACGAACGAATATGCCGGAAAATATGTCAAAAACGAATATTATATCGAGGGCGAAGCACCCGAAAAATCGGTAGATGTTGAAATTGCTATTAAACTCAAAGAAGAAAATAAAGCCTTTAAGGTCGAAAAATATGTGCACAGCTACCCACATTGTTGGCGAACAGACAAGCCAATATTGTATTATCCGTTGGATTCTTGGTTTATCAAAGTGACCGATATTCGAGATAGAATGTTCGACCTCAACGAAACTATCAATTGGAAACCCAAAGCCACCGGCGAAGGCAGATTTGGCAATTGGCTCAAAAACGCCAATGATTGGAACCTTTCTCGCTCACGATATTGGGGTATTCCGCTGCCAATATGGCGCACCGAAGATGGCACCGAAGAAATTTTGATTGGTTCTGTCGAAGAATTAATTTTTGAAATCGAAAAAGCCATTTCAGCAGGTATTCAAGACAAAAATCCTTTCGCAGAATTTGAAGTAGGCAATCTATCAGACGAAAATTATGATTTGATAGATTTGCACAAAAACATCGTAGATACCATCACACTAGTTTCGCCATCGGGCAAACCTATGATTCGCGAAACCGACTTGATCGATGTTTGGTTTGATAGCGGCGCAATGCCCTATGCACAATGGCATTATCCATTTTCAAAAAAAGAGCAAGACAGCAACGATACCGCAGATTTTATAGCCGAAGGAGTCGATCAAACACGAGGTTGGTTTTATACATTACATGCTATTTCGTGTTTGGTTTTTGACAAAATTAGCTTCAAAAATGTAGTTTCAAATGGATTGGTTTTAGACAAAAACGGTCAAAAAATGTCAAAAAGATTGGGCAATACTATCGATCCATTTTCGACCATTTCAGAGTATGGGCCTGATGCTACACGCTGGTATATGATTTCAAACGCCAACCCTTGGGACAATTTGAAATTTGACCTTGAAGGCATTGCCGAAGTGCGGCGCAAATTTTTTGGCACATTATACAACACCTATTCGTTTTTTGCGCTATATGCCAATATTGATCAATTTTGCTATGCCGAAGCCGAAATTCCACTTGCAGAAAGACCCGAAATAGACCGATGGATTTTGTCAGAATTGCACTCTTTGATTCGTAATGTTGATGGCTATTATGCTGATTATGAACCTACAAAGGCAGCAAGAGCCATTTCAGATTTTGTACAAGAAAACCTCAGCAATTGGTATGTTCGCCTTT
>JAYTNQ010000132.1:0-1706 GCA_043748255.1 Bacteroidota bacterium | reverse complement strand
TCAAGCAAACAATAAAGTGGTAAAAAATTAATTAAATTTCTATAAATACAAATCGAAACAATTCGATAAGAAATATTCAATAATTGCATTTCATTGTTGGCTTCAATACAAACAAAATTTTGGATGTTATCGAAAAGATATATTTATTTTAGTTAAAATAAGCCTAAAATAGTTTGATCAAATGTAAAATTCATTTTTTGATTCAAAGTTAAAAACCTAATTTTCAAGCAAATACATTACGTTTGATTTCTTAAAAAATTACAAGTGTCTAAATTTCAAACGATTATGATAAATGTTTTTATTTTAATTTTTAATGTGTTTTAATGTATTTGAACTGAACTTAGAAAAGCGTATAGCAATTATATCTATAAATTCTTTATATTTGCAACTTATCAAATTCAATATGAATACAGCCACTCCATCGTTTTCAAAACAAGACAATTTGAAGTTTTTTAGAACCTTAAATTCAAGAGTAAATCTATATTTCAAAGAAAACAATATTCAAAAAACAGGCAATTGGAAACTGCATCTCAAAACAATTATCTTGTTTGTGCTATTTTTGACCCCTTATTTTTTGATCATTACCTTAACAGATATGCCGTTTTGGCTTTTTCTATTGCTTTCGATATTCATAGGTTTTGGCATGGCTGGAATTGGCATGAATGTCATGCACGATGGCAATCACGGGTCGTATTCGACCAAAAACTGGGTCAACAAATTTATGGGTGGCACCATTTATGTATTGGCAGGAAATGTCTATAACTGGCAAGTACAGCACAATGTGTTGCACCACACCTACACCAATATCCCAGGTCATGACGAAGACTTGGATGCAGGCCGCGTGATTCGATTTACAAAAGATGCCAAGTGGTACAGCTTTCACCGTTTTCAGCATTATTATTCCGTGTTTTTGTATGGATTATTGACTTTTAATTGGTGTTTGACAACAGATTTCAAACAGATGAAATCTTACCTAAAACGCAAATTATCTTATGGAGAGGCCAAAAAACCCAAAACCCTTTGGACTACTTTAATCTTCACCAAAATCATTTATTTTTCGATATGGTTGGTTTTGCCTATGCTTTTGGGTGTGGTATGGTGGAAAGTGTTGATAGGCTTTTTTGCGATGCACTATACCGCAGGATTGATATTAAGCATCGTTTTTCAATTGGCACATATAGTAGATGAAACGACCAACCCATTGCCCGACGAAACAGGCGAAATAGAAAACACTTGGGCCATTCACCAACTTTTTACAACCGTAAATTTTGCCCCAAAAAACTGGCTCGTCAACTGGTACACGGGCGGTTTGAACCATCAAATAGAACACCATATTTTTCCGCATATCAGCCATGTGCATTATGGCAAAATTGCAAAAATTGTCAAAGAAACCGCCTTCGAGTGCAACCTGCCCTACTATGAATACAAAACCATGAGATCTGCAATTGTAGCCCATTTTAGACACCTCAAAGATTTAGGCGCCAAGCCGTCAATGGCAATTTAAAATTTTATCAAAAACAAACTTTTTTTTCAAAAATGAACCAACTTTCAGACAGAATCAACAAGCTTGCCACCTCGCAAACCCTCGCTATGGCTGCATTGGCAAGAGAATTAAAACAACAAGGCAAAGACATTATAAGTTTGAGTTTGGGCGAACCAGATTTTGACACGCCCGACTTTGTAAAACAAGCCGCCAAAGAAGCTAT
>JAYTNQ010000131.1:0-4727 GCA_043748255.1 Bacteroidota bacterium | reverse complement strand
CAGAACCAATTGGAAATTTGGCTCAAAAAACATCAATATTCTAATGCTTGGAGTTAGTTATAAAAACGTTGCTTTTCCATTGATGTTCAAAATGTTAGACAAACAAGGGAACTCAAATACAGATGAAAGAATTGAGTTGTTAAAAAAATATATTGATTGGTTTGGTCGAAAAACCATTAATTGTATTTTAGCAGACAGAGAATTTATTGGAGAAAAATGGCTCGAGTTTTTAAATGATCATAAAATTGGATATCATATTCGAATAAGAAATAATTTTAAGGTTTATCCTTATCCAAAACAAAAACAAATTCCTGCATTTTGGTTTTTTAATAATTTGAAATTGGTGCAGTTAAGACATTATCATAAAAAAGTTAGACTCAACGGACAAGATTGTTATCTCTCTGGTTCTAAAGCAATTGACAGAGATTCGGGTTTATGGATAAATGTTAATAGCAATTTGTTTGCGCTCCCATGTTGCGCCCACACACCGTTTGTCATCCTGAAAGGATCTTACCAATTTGCATAGTTTGAAAACAGTTTGGGTAGCAACTACAAATAGAACAAAATATTTTTGGTTTTGTGATGCAACATTTTATTACCCAACTTTCTAATTTCAGACTTTGCCATAAGATGCTTTCAGCATGACAAACTGCGGAGATTCGTGTTTATGGCAATTGTTAATTGTAATTTGTTTGCACCCAAGTTTCGCCCCCACACAGTTTGTCATCCTGAAAGGATCTTACCAATTTGTGTAGTTTAAAACAGCTTGGGTAGCAACTACAAATAAAACAAAATATTTTTGGTTTTGTGATGTTACTTTTTATAACCCAACTTTAGTTTTGAAAGGCTGAAAACGATTTAGTCCAAACGGAGTTTTAGGGTAAAGTAAATAGAGGGGGAAGGTATTATTTTATCATATTTTCAAATTCCTGCTTAAACTCTTCTGCACTAATTACAGTATCATAAAGGCCGATTTTTTCTTCTGGATGTTTATTGATTCCCGAATAGGATAAACTTGCGTCTTCATATCTTTTGAATTTATAAACTGCATCGTTCATAAGCGAACTATTAAAAACACCAAGACTTACAAGCAATTCAAAATCTTTTACATTCAAACCTGTAACTTTTTTAAATAATGCTGGTTCAAGTTGCGTAATTACATCTTTTAAACTACGCTCACGATAATCAGTTAAATACATAAAAACTGGAATTCGCGTAGCGAATTTTATTAGTTTTTCTTGTATTTGTTTTCTGATACTTTTATATTCTTTTTCTTCGTCAGAAAGTTCTTTTTTCTGTTTTGGCGTTAATTCTTTTTCGTTTGCTTCGGCTTTTGCTTTTTTTATTGATTCCGATTTATTTATGATGGTTTCTATATCTTGATTTAGGTTTCTAAATCCTTCAATATTGCTTAATGCTTGCATTGCATCTTTGTTATCCATTAATCTTTGCAAGGTAAAATTATCAACGTTTACAAGCATTGCACTTTCCCAACGTCTTGCTAAAAGCGTTGCTGTTGTTCCGCTCATTGCAATATCTAAAATTCCAGCCGCATCAATTTCTTTCATTGAACTGCCATCGTATGCCAATACTGGTAGAAAGTTTATAAATTCTTCAACTTTTTTTTCAGGATTTGTTTCGCCAACATTTAATCGGCAACTGTAATCCGCAATTTGTCTTAATGCTCGGTCAGGTGCAAAATCAAAAACATAACATTCGTGTTTTACAATTTCTTCTCGATTTGGTGCGTTTTTATCAGGATTTTTTATTGTCCAAGGCGTTTGAACTCTAAACGCTGCTTGAAAATATGTTTCTGGACTTGACGAATTTCGTAACATAAAAATTCCTGTCCAAGGTTTTACAGAAACACCAGTTGTTAGTTTTCCACAAGACAATGTTATTGTTTTGGTCTGTAAAGGATTGGCTAATGCTTTTTCGACTGGCTTTAATGCTTCAACTCCAATGCCTGCGCTCGTTCCTGCACAAACAATAACATTGTAATCGTGATAAAATTTGTTTTGTTTTTGGTCAATTAAATTTTTCATTGCGTGGCAAGATGCAACTGTTGGCAAAAACCAAAATGTATGTTGTAAAACATTTAATAATCGAGTATCAGAAAATGGCATTGGCGGTTTTTTTGCACCCATTTTTAGATTGTCAATTGTTGTTTCTGCAAGATTTCCACGAATTAAATCTAACCATTTTTGAACTTCGTTTTCGTATTTGAATTTTGCGTCTTCTTGTTCGCCAACGGCGGAAAAGAAAACATTCAAATCAAATTCGTTAAACTCGCCTTTCATTGCAACTTCTATAATTGCATCGGGCATTTGATAAGTTAGCATTACCATTCGTGGCAATGACAAATAAGGATTTTTATCTGTTTTCCATTCTGTTTTTGCTCTTTGTTCGTTAGAATATGTCCAATTAAAAATTTGCTCTTCAATAAATTCGCCCGATGAAATGGCTCGAAATGGCGTTCCTGATAAATACAAATAATGATTGGTTGTAATTGGCATATTATTTTGGTCGAAATAATCCATACCAAAACCTTCGGCAAATTCTTGTTCTCTTTTGCTTTCTGCTTCAAAAAGTTCTTTGGCGTTTTCTCGCCACGCACCGTAATGATATTCGTCAAATGCTACACAATCCCAATTGGTTGTGTGAACCCATTCGTTTTTGGATTTAATTCCGCCTGCGGAATTTTTGCCTAACAAATCTTGAAAAGAACCAAAAAACACAAATGGTTTTTTGGTATCGATATTATCAAAACTCAAATCGTCTTCTTTGTTAGAAACAAATTGCCAATCTTTAAAATCAATATGCGATTCTAAATCTTCTTTCCACGCACTTTGAACGGCCGGCTTAAAGGTTAAAACCAATATTTTTTTCCAACCCATTTTTTTGGCTAATTGATAGGTCGTAAATGTTTTACCAAAACGCATTTTTGCGTTCCACAAAAAATGGGGAATTAGGTCTTTATTTTCTTTTTTTGAACTCTTGAAATAGGCTTCGGTTTTGTTTATTGCTACGGTTTGTTCGGGTCTAAGTCCAAAATCTAGTGTTCTTTTTTCCTCGTTTACTACGCCAGTTTTTATTTCAAGAATACACGCTTTTACTTCTTTCAATGCACATTCAAACCATTCTCCGTTTATGTGTTTTACTTTTTTTGAAGTAAGTAGTTTATGAATGTCTTTGTCTGTAAATAATGTTCCATCGTTGCGAATTGCCAATTCTTCGAGTATGATTTCATAACTCATATTTGGCAATTTTACTGGATACTGTTCTGCAACTCGCTCTTTGGCGGTTTTGGTTGTATAGCCAACTTTTATGCAGTTTGCAAAACGAGTATCTGTATAACAATATATTTTTGGAATGCTTTTTTCGGGGAAGTATTGTTTGTTCATTTTTCTTGTTTGGATTTACTTTGCAAATAAAAAAACCACTGGAATCAATAACTTAGATCGCTTTTGGATTTACTTTGCAAATAAGAAATTAAAATATTTAGGCGTAATATGGAATATAGGTTGCATATTTTCTTGATGTTATTTCAGGGTCAGAAAGTTTTATCAATCCTGCTTCAAATGTATCGGATATTATTCTGGAAGCAACCGATGAATTATTTTTATCAATTCCAAATCGTTCCCGAATTGACTGATTATTTAGTTCGTTTCTGTCTTCAAAAAGCAAACAAGCGTGTTGATAACAAGCTCTGATTTTTTCTGTTTTTGACATTTCTTTTAACTCTTTGGGCGGAAACAATATTACCTTTGTGTGAGACTCACTTTTTTCAAACTTAACTGGTGGTAATTTTCTTTCTTCTATAGCTTCAATTGCTCTATCAATTCCACTTCCTCTTCTTTCGCATATTCCTAACAAAAGCATAGTTTGAGCAAGAATTTCATTTCTTGATCGAGGTGGCATATCTAATAATCTGTTTACATCATTTAGAGGTGCTCCAGGATTTGTAATCACAAATCTATTTGAAAAAATTTCAATAGTTATAGGCATACCATCAATTGCAAAATCTTGATGAATTAAGGCATTAGCAATAAATTCTCTAATAGCAACTTTTGGATAAATTGGAATATCTTTTCTTATACCTTCTATAATTTCGATTTTTGGCAATTGTTTTAAAATATAATTTATTAATCCTTCAAAACCAGCAGCGTAGCCATAAACACCATTTCTTTCGTTATCTAACTCTCTGTTGTTGCTTCCAACATATTGACGAACAATAACATTTCTTCCATTTAATTCAGGATAATCATTAATATCATTTGCAAATAAAATTGCTCCTAAATTTGATATACTCCAATATTCATTTTTCTTGTTGATAAATTTATATTCAACGAGTGTATTCAGTATTGCATCTGTACTTTTTGGGGTGTTTTTGTCTAAAAGTTCAAAAAGTTTTTGATAATTTATTTTTTTCAGAACTTCTGTCTCATATAAATTCTCTAAAGCATTTATCTCTTCAAATGGGACACCTCTTGATTGCGAAATTAAAATTTGAACCTGCTTTTTGTTCATTTTAATAGTTTGACCAGCAGAGCGTGTATAGCAATTGTATAAATCATTTCCTCTTAAATGCGCTGGCTTTTCTGGTTGCTCAGGAATATGTATAAAAAGTAAATTAAATCCTCTAAACTCCATTATACTATGTTCTAAAGTGATAGCTGTGCTTAAATTATTTTTAGCAATGTTTCCTAATAAAGTTACTGTTTTGT
>JAYTNQ010000130.1:0-4734 GCA_043748255.1 Bacteroidota bacterium | reverse complement strand
CTACTCCAGACGGCACTTTTTTGAGCTATCGTATCTATGAAGCCCCTGTAATGGAGCCAAAATTGGCAGCAAGTCAACCAGATATTAAATCATATATTGGAAAATGTATTGAAGATCCAACGGCAACAATGCGTTTTTCGACCACTATTTTTGGATTGCACACCATGACACAATCAGGGCAAAGCGGCACCTCATATATAGATCCATATACCAAAGATTTAAGAAATTATATCGTTTACAATAGAGCCGATTTGGTTTCAAGCAGAACTCATACCTGCGGATACGTTAATGACGCCCATGCCAATGATGTGCCAAGCGATGCTGTTTTGGCAAAATCAAGCAATAGTTTGTTCAAACCATACCGATTGGCAATGTCTTGCACGATCGAGTATGCTGCGTTTCATATATCTGCAGCAGGATTAGATGCTGGAACATTGGCCCAAAAAAAGGCCGCCGTTTTGGCCGCAATGGTTGTTACGGTTACACGAGTAAACAGCGTGTATGAGCGTGATCTTGCAGTGTCTTTAATTTTGATTGCCAATAATTTGGCGTTGATCAATGTTACTGCAGATACTTTTGACAATACAAATACCAATAATATTTTGCTAACACAAAACCAAACTTTTATAGACAGCTTGATTCCTACTACCGATTATGACATAGGTCACGTGGCCAGTACAGGTGGTGGTGGAGTTGCGTCTTTGGGTTGTATTTGTTCTTCTATAAAAGCACAAGGTGTAACGGGTTTGCCTTCGCCAGTTGGTGATGCTTATGATATTGATTTTGTAGCGCATGAAATGGGTCATCAATTTGGAGGACAACACACCTTTAATAGCACTTCGTCAAACTGCGGCGGAGGCAACAGAAGTGGTACATCCGCATTTGAACCTGGTAGCGGTACAACAATTATGGCCTATGCCGGAATTTGTTCGCCAGACGACGTACAATTGCATTCTGACGCTTATTTTCATTCGAGAAGTTTGATTCAGATTATGGCCAAAATTGACAGTGCTGCCGGAAACTGTTCTGTGTCTCAAGGCAATAACAATACACCTCCTGTTGTAAATGCTGGAGGTAATTTTACAATTCCGTTTGGAACTCCGTTTGTATTAACTGGTTCTGCAACAGATGTTGACAATCCAAGTGGAGATCAACTTACCTATTGTTGGGAGCATTATAACTTTTTATCAACCGCCCAGGCTTTGGTATCTACAAACACGGGTGGGCCAAACTTTAGATCTTTTAACCCTACAACTTCACCGGTACGGTATTTTCCAAAATTAGCAAGTATATTGGCAAACAATCTGGCCACAGGCTGGGAAATAATGCCTACGGTAGCTCGACCGTTAACATTTTCGTTGGTCGTTCGGGATAACGGAGCGGTTTTGGGTGGACAAACACAACGAGCCACTTGTGTCATCACCCTTGCAAACACCGGTCCTTTTAAGGTTACTTCTCAAAACACAGCTGGAAGCTCTTGGCCGGCAGGCACCAACCAAAATGTAACGTGGGATGTTGCTGGCACAACCGCAAATGGTATCAATACCGCTTTGGTAAACATCAAACTCTCTACAGATGGCGGACTTACTTTTCCATATATTCTAGCAGAAAACACACCAAATGATGGTGCTGAAACTATTGTGGTGCCAACCGTTTTTTCGCAAACGGGGCGCATCAAGATTGAAGCCGTTGACAATGTTTATTTTGCGGTGAATAGCTCGTCAATTATTGTCGGGTATTCAATTACAAACACTTCTACGACCTATAATTTTCCCACGCCTTTTAATGTGCCAGATGGATCAGCAACCTACACGACAAAAATAATAAATGTACCAACGGCGGGTGTTATTAGTGATGTGAATGTTACGATAAATGCAACACACCCAAATTTGCAAAACTTAACCATGGTAATGAGCAGACCTGGAGGCACTTTGCTTACCTATTTTAACCAACAGTGTGCTACAAATGCCAATATGAATGTTACTTTTGACAGTCAGGCGGGTCCGTTTACTTGTGCTAGTCCAACGGTTGGTACCTATGCTTTGCCAAATGCCTCATCTTTGAACATATTAAATGGCTTTAGTCAAATGGGCAATTGGACTTTTGGTTTCAAAGATACTGTTGTTGGAAATGCGGGTATGATCAACTCGATATCTTTGGAAGTTTGGACACAAACTTTGACGATTGACAATTTTGAATTTCAAAATTTTGCTTTGTTTCCAAATCCAAACAAAGGAAGTTTTACGGTTCAATTTGATTCAAAATCAAGCCATAAAATCAACATTACGGTTTTTGATTTGAGTGGCCGAAAAATATATGACCGTCAGTTTGAGAACAGCAGTATGTTTGATCAAAACATCGTTTTGGATCAGGCTCAAAAAGGAATTTATTTGGTACATGTAGCAGATGGCGACAAGAAAATTGTAAAAAGAGTTGTGATTGAATAATCTATAATTGAAAACAAAGACGGCCTAATGTCTTGTTTGTTTTATCCATTTTTTAGAAAATGTTTCGTGGTTTTTTACTTCGGAACATTTTTTTTTGGATAATTTGGTTTCAACTTTATCGGGTGCGGTTTTGAAAAATGTATCGGTCTAAATTCGCCCCGATGTAGCGGTATCCTTTTGTTTTTTTTTCTTTTTCAGAAAAAAAATAAAAGATATAGCGTGCAGCGGGACGGGTGGTGTGCTGGAGGTGGTGGTGTGCGCCAAAAAAAAATGTAACTTACTGATTATCTGCTGCAAACCATTCTGCAAATGAGGTTGCGGTTTCTTGCAATTTTAGCGAAAAAAGGCTTACGTTTTTGGGCAAACGGTTTTTGATTTTTTGGGCAAAATCTACGACCATATTTTCCGAAGTTGGCTGATAATCCACCAATATAACGTGGTGTCCACGGGTTTTCAGTTCCTGTGCGAGTTCAAAATGGGGTGTAGTTGCGTTAAAAACCGTTGCGTGGTCAAACTGATCTACAATTTCTTCTTTGACAATTTTTTTCAAATCAGAAAAATCAATAACCATTCCAAATTTTGGGTTTTCACGATCTTTTATTGGCGTTCCAAAAACCGTCACCGAAAGGATATAGCTGTGCCCGTGCACGTTTTTGCACTTGCCGTCATAGCCATACAGGGCGTGACCGGTTTCAAAACTAAATTGCTTGGTGATTCTGATATTGCTCATCGTTGTGGTTAAAATTTAGGCAAATTTAGGCTTTTTTTTTGGAATAATGAGGCAAATTTCGGGTTGCAAATTTTCTAAAACCCGCTTCTAATGGCTTCTACGGGATCCAATCTTGATGCCGAAATTGCGGGCAAAATTCCTGCAATAAGTCCAATAAAAGCTGATAAACTGGTACCCAAAACCATATTGCCAAAGCTTAAAACAAATTCAAAATCAAGCATTTTTGTAAGCACAAGGGCAATAATCCAAACCAAAATCAACCCAATTATACCGCCAAAAACGCACAAAATAATGGCTTCAAACAAAAATTGAAACAAAATAAATCGGTTTTTGGCACCCAAAGATTTTTGAATACCTATCAAATTAGTGCGCTCTTTGACCGAAACAAACATAATATTGGCAATCCCAAAGCCGCCCACCAAAAGCGAAAAAATACTAATAATCCAACCTCCAAAATTCAAACTACCCAAAATTTTGTCTATCGCGTCCAAAAATCCCGAAAAAACATTCACAAAAAAATTGTCTTCGTCACCTGCTTTCATCCCTCTAAAATTGCGTAATTTTTGAGCAATTTCGCCTTTATAAGCAGCCATATCGACGCCTTTTTCTGGTTTCAAAATAATCACATTCATCATATAGCGATTGTTGTCGCCATACATTTGACGCACTATATTAACCGGCAAAAAAGCAGATGTATCATCGCTACCATCAGTCATACCGCCCTTTTTTTTCAAAATACCAATTACCAAAAACCGCTTGCCATAGAGCCTTATTTTTTTGCCAATCGGCTCGGCATCACCAAACAACGATTTAGCAATTTCTGTCCCAATCACAACAACCGGCACCGCAGCATTTGCCTCGGCCTCGTTATAAAAACGCCCTTTTTCAAACTCAAGTCCTTGAATGTCAATAAACTCGTGTGAAACAGGCACTACATTAACCTTGCTCACAGATTTGCCCTCAAAGCTCAAGGTTTCTGGACTCGTAAAAATCTGAAACCCAAACTGTGCCGTATGCCCCAAACTGCCTTTTAGATACACATACTCGTCATATTTTACCTGCGGAAACTGCTCTCGCTTCCAATCCGGAATCTCAGACGGACCAAAACACTCTTTGGTCAAATATATCGTGTTGCGGTCCAAACTGCTCAACGATTGCTTGATTTTTCGATCCAAAGAATCCACCGCAGACAACACCGCAATAATCGAAAAAATACCGATTGTAACCCCAAAAAGCGACAAAAAAGTACGCAACTTATTGACCCGCAACGCATTAATCGCAAACCTAAAACTCTCGCCCAACAATCTCAAATAAACTTTCATAAGCCAAATAATTGATGTAAAATTCACAAATTAAAAACCAAAAACCTAATTTTTTTTTAGGAGCACCACCCTTTTTTTCAACACACCACCCGTCCTGCCGCACGCTATATCTTTTTGGATTTTCTGAAAAAGAAAATCCAAAAAGGATGCCGCTACGTCAGGGCTATTTCAGACTTCTATTTTTCACAAAACATTCCAAAAAACATTTCAATTTCAAAACAAATCTAAAAAAAAA
>JAYTNQ010000129.1:0-12191 GCA_043748255.1 Bacteroidota bacterium | reverse complement strand
CGCTTTTTGGTCTATCAAGGCAGATTGCTCTTCAAGATTGGCCAGCAAGATGTTGATGTTGTGCTCTATAGCATAATTAACACAATCGGAAATAGTCCATTTTTTGGATTGGGCATCTGCAAAGCAAACCGTAAATAAGGCTATTATAATAAAAAAAATGATCTTTGAATTTTTCTTACGATTCATATCAATGAAATTTATGAGGCAAATTTAGTATTTTTTGTTTATTTTTCATAAATAAAACAACTCAAATATGTAGAGTAAGATTGGTTTTTGTTACAAAAAAATCAATTAAATTTGCAAATTATATTTCAAATCGAATTTCATGTCCAAATTTATTTTTTGCTTTATCCTTTTTGCAGTCCTTTTCAATTTTATGGCTTGTTCCTCCGTTCAACAAATCGAAGCACTAAAACCAGAACCCGATGATGCCACCCCATTATCATATCAAAGCAAAAGTTCCTTTGTAGGGATGCCAATTTCGATAAAACTTCAAGATATTGAAAATCAAACTAATAAGCTGCTTTCAGGTTTGATTTATGAAGATAATAAACTTGAAGACGACAACCTGACCGTGAAAATTTGGAAATTAGCACCTATAACTTTGGACGATATTGGAGGAAAAATCAAAATGGTTTTGCCCCTGAAGGCACAAATTAATTATCGCTATGGTATTGACAAATTGGGTGTAGCACTCTATGACACCCGAGAAATCAACCTCAACGGAAACCTAAATTTGATTAGCGAAATAACACTTTCAAACTGGAAAATGAATTCCAAAACCGAGTTTGTTTCTTTGGATTGGAATGAAAGTCCAAGCATTTCAATTGCCGGAAAAAATATTCCAATCACCTATTTGATCAATCCTGCGCTAAAATTATTTAGATCTAAAATCGAAAAAAATATCGACGATGCTATAAAAACCGCTATGGATTTTAAACCCAATGTGATGGAAGCGCTTCAAAAAATTAGTGCTCCAATGCTACTGAATCCAGAATATGAAACTTGGTTACGGTTGGTGCCAAACGAGTTGTTTTCGACAACTGCAATACTCAAAAACAAGAAAATCAACCTGTTAATGGCATTAAAATGCAATATAGAAACAATAGTAGGACAAAAACCCGAAAGCAAATTTGAGGGAGACAAAATGTTGTTGCATCCGGCAGATAAAATTCAAGAAAAAATAGATGCCAACATTGTAGCAGTTTCAACATACAAAGACGCATCGGCTATCATCACCAAAAATTTTGGTGGTCAAACTTTTGAAAGCGGCAGCAAAAAAGTAACCGTTCAAAATGTTAGTGTTTGGCACAAAAACGGAAAGATGGTCATTTCATTATCTCTTTTGGGAAGTATTAACGGCACAGTCTATTTGTCTGGTTTTCCGCAATTTAACAGTGTTTCGAGAGAAATTTATTTTGACCAATTAGATTATGTTTTAGATACCAAAAGCAAACTTTTGCGCACTGCAAATTGGCTTGCATCAGGTTTGATTTTGAAAAAGATACAAGAAAATTGTCGATATTCGATGGCGCAAAATTTAGAAGACGCTAAGCAAAATATGATGCATTATTTGAAAAATTATTCGCCAACTCCTGGGGTTTTTGTAAATGGAAATATCGAAAATATTGAGTTTCAAAAAATTCAATTGACAAATAAAGCCATTATAGCACTTTTGAACGTTTCTGGCACAATTCGGGTCGCTGTTGATGGATTATGATTTTTTTGGATGAAAAACGTTGGCTTTTAGTCGTTTTTTTTCAAAAATTCATCTGCAAAATGAACTTTCTGAATAGGCTGGATAAATTTTGTCTCATTATAAGCATTTGAATTTCCTTTTGGAATCGAAAGTGAAATCCAATTCTTATCACACAGCATTTTTCCCAAAAAAACCATTTGACCAATGTGATAAGGATAATGAGCAAGTTGTCTTGAAATGGCTTCTGAAACGCTATGTTTTTGATTCCGAATCAGTATTTCATTTTCAAAATTATTTTCTGTAAGGGCATTTAATGCTTCAAACAAACAACTCCAACCGACATTCCAAGTTTCTAGTACCGAAGCCCTTGTGGTCAAATAATTTTCAAATTCAGAATCCCTATTTCGCCAAGACTTTTCGCCATCAGATGTTAAAAAATCTGTCCAGCGCGATAGCATATTTCCGCTCAAATGTCTGACAATCATAGCGATACTATTACTTTGATCATTGTATTGCCAAAATAATTTTTCGTCAGACAATTGCAAAAATGTTTTTTCGCCAAGCAATTTGTAATACTCAAACTGTTTTATGAATCCTAATAAATCGTCTTTTGTCATTTTTTTGAATGAATTTTATAGATTTCATCCCAAATATTCTAACACAGTTTTTGAAATAAATTCGATTTGCTCGTCCAATAGCTCGGTGTGCATCGGTAACGAAAGCACTTCATTGACCAATTGATTGGTGATCGAAAATTGTGATTCTTGATACCGATCATCTCGATAGGCCTTTTGAGAATGCAACGGAATTGGATAATAAATGGCACACGGAATACCTTTTTCAACCAAATGTTGCATCAAACCATCACGTTTGCCGTCCAAAATTCGAAGGGTATATTGATGAAAAACGTGGCAATCACAAACTTCACAAATTTGTGGGGCTACAATACTTGGGTGTCCTTCAAACGCTATCGAATACTTGCGAGCTGCGGCTTGACGGGCTTTATTATATTGATCGAGCAAAGGCAATTTTATATTCAAAACAGCGGCTTGAATGCTGTCTAATCGCGAGTTTACACCCACAACATCATGATGATAACGCTCATACATGCCATGATTGGCAATCCCACGAATGCGGTGTGCCAAGGCGTCATCGTTTGTAAAAATAGCACCTCCATCGCCATAACAGCCTAAGTTTTTTGACGGAAAAAAAGAAGTTGCTCCAACATGACCAATGGTACCGGCTTTGCGTTTTTGTCCGTCAGAAAAACGACAATTAGCCCCAATAGCTTGTGCATTATCTTCAATAACATACAGATTATGCTGGTTTGCAACGGTCATAATTGCTTCCATATTGGCAGCTCTGCCAAACAGATGCACCGGAATAATCGCTTTGGTTTTTGGTGTTATTGCCATTTTAAGAGCCTCAAGGTCGATGTTCATATTGTGCAAATCTACATCAACCAAAACCGGAGTGAGTTGCAAAAGGGCAATCGTTTCTACGGTGGCCGCAAAAGTAAAATCTGCTGTAATCACTTCATCGCCCGGTTGCAAACCCAATGCCATCATAGCGATTTGCAAAGCATCTGTTCCATTTGCGCACGGAATAACATGCTTTACATTCAAATATTCCTCAAGATTTTTTTGAAACTGCTGCACTTCAGGCCCATTTATATAGCTAGTAGTGTCCAAAACTCCTTGAATTGCGGCGTTAACGGCAGTTGAGATTGTATCATATTGACTTTTGAGGTCAACCATTGCAATTTTTTTCATCTAATTTGAATTAAATTTGAAGCCTTTCGACATTATTGTTTTAAAAACGAAAACAAAAGTAATATTTTTGAAGCTATTTTATGGGTTTTAAAACAAAGAAAATGTATTTTAGCAAACAATTTTAAAAAAATGCAGTACCTATATAATATAATCGTTTCTTTCACAAATTTTTTGCTCCAGATTTTGGCTTTTATTAATCCAAAAATAAAACTATTTGTTGATGGTCGAAAATCGGTGTTTTCAATTTTAAAACAAAATATTCAAGCTTCAGACCGCGTTTTGTGGTTTCATGCGGCTTCTTTGGGCGAATTTGAGCAGGGTTTGCCCGTAATTGAAAAAATGAAATTGAGATTTCCAACCCATAAAATTGTGCTTAGTTTTTTTTCGCCCTCGGGATTTGAAGTCAAAAAAAACAATCAAATTACAGATTTAACCGTTTATTTGCCATTAGATAGCCCACAAAACGTAAATAAATTTCTTGATTTGGCACATCCAGAAATGGCTTTTTTTATCAAATATGAATTTTGGCCAAATTATTTATTGGAATTAAAAAAACGCCAAATTAAAACGTATTTGATTTCAGGAATTTTCAGAAAAGACCAAGTTTTTTTCAAGTGGTATGGCGGTTTTTTAAAAAAGCAGTTGTACAGTTTTGAACATTTTTTTGTTCAAAATGAAAACGCTAAAAACTTATTACAATCTATTGGTTTTCATAATATTACGATTACTGGAGACACCCGTTTTGACCGTGTTTTTTCGATTTTAGAACGTGAAAACAACTTGCAGTTTGTATCCGATTTTAAAAACAAAACCACAACAATTGTTGCAGGAAGCACATGGCCAAAAGACGAAAACTTGTTGGTTTCCTACATCAATCGAACCCAAAATATCAAATTGATTATTGCGCCACACCAAATAGATGCTAATCAAATTCAAAAACTAAAAACCGCTATCAACAAAAAAGTGGTGCTGTTTTCTGAAAAAAACCAAAAAAGCATGGCAGATTTTGAGGTTTTAATTATAGATACAATTGGGCTTTTGACCAAAATTTATCATTATGCAGATATCGCTTATGTTGGAGGCGGTTTTGGAAATCCCGGTGTGCATAATCTGTTGGAGCCAGCGGTTTTTGGCGCGCCCATTGTTGTAGGCCCCAATTTTTCGCATTTTGCAGAGGCAATTGCGCTGGTGAACATGGGTGGTTGCGTGAGTATTTCAGACCAAGCAGCTCTCACCGAAACATTTGACAACCTGATTCAAAATCAAGATGTTAGATTTGAAATTGGGCATATTTGCAATACTTTTGTGATGATGAACAAAGGTGCCACACAAAAAATAATGAATTATTTTGAAAAATAATCATGATTTTTGCACAAAAAAATTTGCAAAAGAATAAAATTAGCTTACTTTTGCACTCGCGTTAGCAAATTTGGTCTATGGTGTAATGGTAACACAACTGTTTTTGGTGCAGTCTTTCAAGGTTCGAGTCCTTGTAGACCAACTTTTTAAAATAAAAAATCCTTAAAATAACTATTTTAAGGATTTTTTTTGTGAGATATATCTTGTTTTTTTCTGACTGAAAAATTACTAATCTAATTTATCAGTAAGTTTCTTGAAAATTTTCTTGGCGTCTTTTCCTTCATACAAGATGCTATAAACGGCATCAATTATTGGCGTTTTGGCACCATAATTTCGGTTGAGTTCAAAAGCACTTTTGGTGGCATAATACCCCTCGGCAACCATACTCATTTCCATCATTGCGCTTTTTACGGTATAGCCTTTGCCTATCATATTGCCAAACATTCTATTGCGCGAAAAAACGGAATAGCCTGTCACCAACAAATCGCCCAAATAAGCGGAATTGTTGATATTGCGTTTCATTTTGTGTACTTTTTTGATAAATTTTTTCATTTCTCGAATACCATTACTCATCAAAACAGATTGAAAATTATCGCCATAACCCAATCCGTGCGCCATTCCGGCGGCTATTGCATAAATGTTTTTGAGCATTGCTGCATATTCTGTACCTATAATGTCGTCTGAAATTTTGGCTTTGATATAATTTCCAGACAAACAATTGGCAACAATTTTGGCTTTTTCGGCATCGCCACAAGCAATCGTAAGGTAGGAAAGCCGCTCTAATGCAACCTCTTCTGCATGACATGGTCCAGTAATTACGCCTATGTTTTCAAACGGAATCTGATATATTTTGTTAAAATGCTCGCCAACAATCAAACTTGTTTCAGGTACAATTCCCTTTATAGCCGAAAAAATAACTTTCTCGTTGATAGCGGTTGTCATGTTTTTTAGTTCATCATTCAAAAAAGCAGATGGAATTGCAAAAATCAAATAATCTGCAAATTCGATCGCCTGGTTAATGTCGTTTGTTAGGCGCAGTTTTTGAATATCAAATTCAACAGAACTCAAATAATTGGGGTTGTGATGTTGTGTTTTCAAATGTTCGATAGCATCTGTATTGCGCATATACCATGCGATTTCGGGAAGATTTACGCATAACATTTTTGCAATTGCAGTAGCCCAACTGCCGCCGCCAATTACAGCAAATTTTGGTTGATTGGTCATTTTTTAATCAAATTTTAGTCAAAAGTAAATAAAAGATGGCGCAAAAACCAATTTTTCGGAATATAATTTTAAAAAACAATTGATTTCGAGAATCATAAACTGTATTTTTACCAATCCAAAAAACACTGAATAATGATTTTAAATTCAAGTCAATTAAATAAAATTTTGAACAGTCAATCTGTTAATGATTTTAAAAAAATAGAAATTGAAAATGTGTCAATCGACAGTCGATTGCTTCAAAATAGTTACAAAACACTGTTTTTTGCAATCGTTGGTCCACATCATGATGGGCATACCTATATAAATGATTTGATTGCAAAAGGCGTTTTGTGTTTTGTAGTTACAAAAATCCCAAAAAACACCTCGTCAAAAGCTACTTTTTTTGTAGTAAAAAACACTTTAAAATCTTTACAACTTTTTGCATCACATTATCGCGCTCAATTTGATTTTCCAATGATTGGCATTACGGGCAGTAACGGTAAGACGATTGTAAAAGAATGGCTTAACTTTTTGCTAAGCCCAGATTTCAATATTATTAGAAGCCCAAAAAGTTATAATTCGCAAGTTGGTGTGCCGCTCTCAGTTCTTGGAATTAATCAAAATCATAACCTTGGAATATTTGAAGCGGGAATTTCAACTACAAGTGAGATGCCGTTTTTGGCCTCAATTTTGCGACCTACAATTGGCGTTTTGACCAATATTGGCACCGCTCACGATGCAGGTTTCGAGTCTGTTTTTCAAAAAACAACCGAAAAATTAACCTTATTTGAAAATTCGGAGGTGTTGATTTTTCAAATGAACGAAACGGTAGAAAATTATTTTAAAAACAAAAATACAATTTTATTTTCTTGGAGTGAATCCAACAAAACGGCTGTTTTATATATCAAAAAACTAAAATCAAAAAACTACGAAACTCAAATTGAATATGTTTATAATAATGAAATTCAAAAAGTTAAAATCCCATTTATAGACAAAGCTTCTATTGAAAATGCAATCTCGTGTTTGTCAATTTTGTTGTATTTGAAATACGATCAGCACACAATTCAATCCAGAATGTTCGGCCTTTTTCCGGTCGAGATGCGATTGAAACTCAAAAATGGGATTCAAAATTCTACTCTTATAGACGATAGCTATTCGTCTGATTTTGAATCACTAAAAATTGCATTAGCATTTGTTGAAAGTCAAAAAAAACATCCACAAAAAACCCTCATTTTGTCTGATATTTTTCAATCTGGATGGTCTGAAACAGAATTGTACCAAAAAGTTAGTCAGCTTATTAAAGCCAACAAAATTGACAAAGTTATTGGAATTGGAGTAGAGATTTCAAAACACAAAAATGAATTTTCGAACCTATTTTGTTACGCATCTACCCAAGAATTTTTGTTGGCTAAAGAAGATTTTGATTTTTCAAATCAAACCATTTTGGTCAAAGGAGCGCGTGAATTTCAATTTGAAAAAATAGTTTCCTATTTAGAAGAAAAAACACATGAAACGGTTTTAGAAATAAATCTAAATGCCATTTCTCACAACCTCAATTTTTTTAGAGCCAAGCTCAAACCAACTACCAAAATAATGGTGATGGTAAAAGCATTTGGCTATGGTAGCGGCGGTTTTGAGATTGCAAAACTGCTTGAATATCAAAAAGTTGCTTACCTTGGGGTTGCATTTGCAGACGAAGGCATACTGCTCAAAAACGCAGGAATTTTATTGCCAATAATGGTTTTGAACCCTGAAATCAGCAGTTTTGAATCTATAATACAGAACGGATTGGAACCCGAAATATATAGCCTCAAAGGATTAAATGCTTTTTTGAAAATTGCATCACACAAAAAACTCAAAAATTATCCCATTCATGTCAAACTCGATACCGGAATGCACCGTCTTGGATTTGACGAAACAAATCTTGACAATTTGATTGATATTCTAAAAAACAATCCTTTGGTTTTGGTCAAAAGTATTTTGTCACATCTAGCAACAAGCGACAATAGCAAGAAAAAAGACTTTGTATTTTCCCAAATTTCTCTTTTTGAGCATCAAACTGCCTTGCTGAAAAACGAATTAAAAATAGAACCTATTTTACATATTTTAAACACCTCTGGCGTTAGCAATTTTACTGATTATCAGTATGATATGGTACGGCTTGGCATTGGCGTTTATGGCGTTTCAAGCAGTTTAAAAGAGCAACTTTTGTTGGAAAACGTGAGTACCCTAAAAACCGTAATTTCGCAAATACGACCTCTCAAAAAAGGCGATTGTGTTGGATATAACAATCAATTTCAGGCAACAAAAATGATGAAAATTGCTACAATACCAATCGGATATGCCGACGGTATTCCCAGAAATTGGGGCAATGAATTAGGATTTGTAGCCATAAACAATCAAAAAGCAATCATTTTGGGCAATATTTGTATGGATATGATGATGGTAGATATTAGCAATATTGACTGTCAAGAAGGAGATAATGTTGTAGTCTTTGGTACTTTTCCTACAGTAAATTTTATAGCCGAACAACTAAAAACAATACCTTATGAAATCTTAACTAATGTATCTCACCGAGTAAAACGTGTATTTTACAGAGAATAATAAAAAAAAGTCTTAAAAAAATTGTTTTAATAAAAAATTAACTATTTTCGTACTATTAAAAAAAACAAACATTAACCTTAAAAAAAAATTAATTATGGGATTTTTCGCAGATTTTAAAGCTTCTTTAATGAAGGGTGACGTATTAAGTTTGGCAACAGCCGTAGTAATTGGTGGTGCTTTTGGAAAAATTGTTGGCTCTGCAGTCGATGATGTGATTATGCCAATCGTTGGTATTTTGACCGGAGGTGTAGATTTTACACAAAAATTTATTGCCCTTGATGGCAATACTTACGAGAATTTGGCTGCCGCCAAAACCGCTGGCGCAAGCTGCTTGACTTATGGAAATTTAGTACAAGCCGTAATCAATTTTGTAATTATTTCGTTGTTTATTTTTGTGATTTTACGCGCTGCCGAAAACGCAAAAAAGAAAGAAGTTGCTGCTCCAGCTGCTCCAGCAGGACCAAGCCAAGAGCAATTACTTGCTGAAATTAGAGATTTATTGAAAAAATAATTCCCTGTTTTAACTAATACAAAACCACGCTATAAGCGTGGTTTTTTTTTGAAGTCAATCAAAAAATGTTATATATATAACATTTTGTGCTTTTTTGTGACTTCTTTTGAAATCCTAAAAAAAGCACTATTTTTGTAACCTAAAACAACTCAAAAATCAAAATATGAAAATCGCAGTCGTGGGTGCAACCGGAATGGTAGGCGAAGTAATGTTAAAAGTATTAGCCGAAAGAAATTTTCCAATAACCGAGCTTATTCTAGTCGCTTCAGAAAAATCAATAGGCAAAGAAATCGAATTCAAAGGCAAAAAATACAAAGTTGTTGGCATGCAAACCGCCATCGATATGAAAGCCGACATTGCCCTTTTTTCTGCAGGTGGCGAAACATCACTTAAATGGGCACCACTATTTGCAGCTGCCGGCACCACCGTCATAGACAACTCATCTGCATGGCGAATGGATCTAACCAAAAAACTAATTGTACCCGAAATAAACGCCAATATCCTGACAAAAGAAGACAAAATTATTGCAAATCCAAACTGCTCGACCATTCAAATGGTCATGGCTTTAGCACCACTTCACAAACAATTTGGCATTAATCGCATTGTAGTTTCAACCTACCAATCTATCACTGGAACCGGATTGAAAGCAGTGCAACAACTTGACAATGAGTATGCTGGAGTCGAAGGCCCCATGGCATATCACTATCCAATACACCGCAACGCTATTCCACAATGCGACTCATTTGAAGAAAATGGATATACCAAAGAAGAAATGAAATTGGTTCGCGAGACCCAAAAAATACTTAACGATTTTACACTCGCCATTACTGCAACTGCCGTGCGTGTACCAATTGTGGGCGGCCATAGCGAAGCCGTCAACGTATCGTTCCACAAACCATTTGAAATAAAAACTGTGCAATCTATTCTAAATCAAACAGATGGCGTGATTTTGCAAGACAATCCAGACAGCTTTAGCTATCCCATGCCGCTGAATGCCCACAACCAAGACGCCGTTTTTGTAGGCCGAATTCGACGTGATGAGAGCCAGGAAAACACCCTAAATATGTGGATCGTTGCAGACAATTTGCGCAAGGGTGCAGCCACAAATACTATTCAAATTGCCGAATATTTAATCCAAAACCAACTCGTATAGACCTAATAACGATATGAAATTTGGTCTTTTTCGGGAGCACATCACCCACTCTCGCACACCACCCGTCCCGCTTTTCGCTATATCTTTTTATTTTTTCTGAAACGAAAAAAATAAAAAGGATGCCGCTGCAATCGGGGCTATTATAGACTGTTAGGGTTCTGAAAATATTTTATAACCGTAGCCTAGAACTCCAATATAATAAATTATCGTCTTGCTGCGACTTGCGTGAGGGCAAAGGCGGAGCTCTTTTGGGCTGGCGTTTTTCAGCCAGCCCAAAAAGCGGGAGCCGGAGACCGACCCGAAGGGGCACGCCCAAAAAAAAACCCTGATAATGCAGGGCTTTTTGGTGGTTTTAGTATCTGTAATATTCTGGTTTGAATGGGCCTTGAACGGCTACGCCAATATAGTCGGCTTGGTCTGTACGCAGGGTTTCGAGTTCTACGCCGAGCTTTTCGAGGTGCAAGAAGGCGACTTTTTCGTCGAGGTGTTTTGGCAGCATATATACTTCATTTTTATAGGCGGCGGCGTTTTTCCAGAGTTCGATTTGGGCTAGGGTTTGGTTTGTAAAGGAGTTGCTCATCACAAAACTTGGGTGGCCTGTTGCGCAGCCCAGATTGACCAATCTGCCTTCGGCAAGAATCAATATTTCGGTGCCATCGATGGTGTATTTGTCAACTTGTGGTTTGATTTCGACTTTGGTATCGCCATAGTTTTGGTTGAGCCATGCCATGTCTATTTCGTTGTCAAAGTGGCCAATGTTGCAAACAATTGTTTTGTCTTTCATGCGTCTAAAGTGGCGTTCCAAGACAATATCTTTGTTGCCTGTGGTGGTGATTACAATATCGGCGGTGGTGACTACGTTGTCTAATTTTTTGACTTCAAAGCCGTCCATAGCGGCTTGTAGGGCGCATATTGGGTCTATTTCGGTCACGGTTACTATGGATCCTGCACCGCGAAATGAGGCTGCTGTGCCTTTGCCAACATCGCCATAGCCGCAGACAATCACACGTTTGCCGGCGAGCATAATGTCTGTGGCGCGGCGCACGGCATCTACGGCGCTTTCTTTGCAGCCATATTTGTTGTCAAATTTTGATTTTGTTACAGAGTCGTTTACGTTGATAGCGGGCATTGGTAGGGTTCCGGCTTTTACGCGTTCATAGAGGCGGTGAACTCCGGTGGTGGTTTCTTCGCTCAAACCTTTGATGCCGGCTACCAATTCTGGATAGCGGTCGATCACCATATTGGTTAGATCGCCACCGTCGTCAAGAATCATATTGAGGGGTTTTTGGTCTTCGCCAAAAAAGAGTGTTTGCTCGATACACCAGTCAAAATCGGTTTCGTTGAGGCCTTTCCAAGCATATACTTGTATGCCTGCGGCGGCAATTGCGGCGGCGGCTTGGTCTTGTGTCGAAAAGATGTTGCAAGAGCTCCAGGTTACTTCGGCACCAAGTGCTATGAGGGTTTCTATCAATACGGCGGTTTGAATGGTCATGTGCAAACAGCCAGCAATGCGAGCGCCAGCAAGGGGTTGCTCGTCTTTGTATTCTGCTCGAAGCGCCATGAGTCCGGGCATTTCGGCCTCGGCCAATTCAATTTCTTTGCGCCCCCAAGCGGCAAGCGAGATATCTTTTACTTTAAAAGCGATGTATGGCATTGTGGTTGTGCTCATGTGGTAGAATATTAGTTGAAATTTTTTGCAAATTTAGGGATTAACTTTTTGATTTAAAAGCGTTTCAAAAACATTTATGATTTGTTGAACGTGATTTTGAAAGCGGTCTGTTTCTGCTTTAATTTTTTTGGCGCACCCCTCCCCCAATCCCACACTACCTGTCCCGCCGCACGCTATATCTTTTTGGGTTTTCTGAAAAAGAAAACCCAAAAAGGATGCCG
>JAYTNQ010000128.1:0-1717 GCA_043748255.1 Bacteroidota bacterium | reverse complement strand
TGACATCAAATCCTGCAAGATACATGGCGTTTGCCATTTCGCGCTCGGAGTTGCTGCCTTTTTCACGAATTATTGCGGCTTTTGGTCTTGGTTTTTGAAGGTTTATTTGAGGTTTTTGGCCATCAAAGTGGGTGGGAAATTGATATTGCAAACCCTGTTGGTCAAAATTTTCAAATCGCTCTGCGGCTTTGTTGTTTTTGGTTTGTTTTTGATCTAATAAAAAGGAGGTTTCAAACCATTTTTTTCGCAATGAAACGATATCAAATTGTAAGGTGTCAATGTTTAAAACACCAGTTTTTGTTGGGCTTCCAAGTTTAAAAAATGGGATATTATTGGTTTGCAAAGTGGCTTCAAAATCAGAATCATTTTTTGCCTGAAGCACAACGCCAATATTTTCTGAAAACAATATTTTGATCATATCCTTGTTTTCAAAACAATCAAAATGTAGTGACATTCCGGTTTCTATAAACTGCTTGTCGTTTTGGTCATTTTGTGATGGATTGAAACACATTTCTAATAAGGTGGTAATCAAACCGCCACTTCCCACATCATGACCAGCCAAAATTTGATTGTTGTTTATCATTTTTTGAATGGAATTGAACGCATTTTTAAAAAAAATAGCGTCTTTTACATCTGGAGTTTTGGTTCCAATTTTGTTCAAAATTTGAGCAAAAGCACTACCACCCAATTCAAAACCATCTTGCGACAAATTGATATAATATATAGAGCCTCCATCTTGTTGCACAACAGGTTCCACCACTTTTTGAATATCGATGCAGTTTCCTGCGGCCGAAATAATGACAGTACCAGGCGAAATCACTTGGTCATTTTTGTATTTCTGTTTCATCGAAAGCGAATCTTTTCCAGTTGGAATATTGATTCCGAGTGCTATTGCAAAATTGGCACAAGCTTTTACGGCTTCATACAAGCGAGCATCTTCGCCTTTGTTTTTGCAAGCCCACATCCAGTTTGCCGATAACGATACACCACTCAAACCATCTTTGATCGGTGCAAAAATCAAGTTGGATAAGGCTTCGCCAATTGCGTTTCGGCTTCCTGCAGCGGCATCAATCATAGCAGATATTGGTGCATGACCGATAGCTGTAGCAACGCCCTCTTTGCCCAAATAATCCAGTGCCATAACGCCCACATTATTGAGCGGTAGCTGCAAAGACCCAACGCATTGTTGTTTGGCTACTTTTCCGCCAACGCATCGATCTACTTTGTTGGTCAACCAATCTTTGCAGCCAACAGATTCTAATTTTAATAATTGGTTTAGATAATCATATATATTGTTTTGATTATAAATGATTTCTGTAAAATTATTTTGTAAAGTATTGTCGCTCATTACAACTTTTGGTGTACTGCCAAACATATCGTTTAAATCAAAATCCATTGGTTTTTTGCCAGTTGTTTTTGATTCAAAAGTAAAACGATTGTTGTTGGATACGGTGCCTACTTCATACATCGGTGCTCGCTCACGATTGGCAATTTTTTGTAATAAATCGAGGTCTTTTTTTGCAATGACCAACCCCATTCTTTCTTGACTTTCGTTGCCTATAATTTCTTTGGCAGATAGTGTTGGGTCGCCTACTGGCAATTTGTCTAAATCGATTAATCCGCCCGTTGCTTCTACCAATTCCGAAAGGCAATTTAGATGTCCGCCTGCGCCATGATCGTGTATCGAAATAATGGCATTGTGGTCACTTTCTACATA
>JAYTNQ010000127.1:0-4749 GCA_043748255.1 Bacteroidota bacterium | reverse complement strand
ATAGCGATTCCAAAAAATTTAAAACCACCACCATTTTTCTTTTTTTTTGGCGCACACCACCCCCTATCACACACCACCAGTCCCGCTGCACGCTATATCTTTTTGGATTTTCTGAAAAAGAAAATCCAAAAAGGATGCCGCTGCATCGGGGCGAATTTAGACTTTTAGGGTTTTGATGACGGGATTTGTTATCCGTTGATAGCAGATTTTCAAGACAAAATATTTTCTTTTCACTTTTCTGAAAAAAAATTATTTATTACTTGCAACTCATTTTCTCAAAAGTTGCATTTATTAGTTGAATTTAAGCACTTTAAATTTTCAATTTTAGCAAAAAAAACGAGAAGACAAAGTTCAAGATTTTATCTGTTATGCTCAAACGCTAAAGAGAGTTGTAGTTTGTTATGCCGCATTATTCGGCTTGATTTTTATATCAATAGCTTCCAAATCAAGTGTAATAGCACGCTGCGCAAATTCAGGAGACGTTGAAAAGCAAAGGATAAAACATCACCCTATATGAAATGAGTATCAAAATTATCTTGCTAAAACTGAGTTTTAAGCATTTGAAATTTCAGCTAATTGCTGCTATCACTTCTTTTTCAAATTGTGTAATATCAAACGCATTATCAACATCAAAAGTACCTATTTTGGTGCGCCGAAGTGCTGTCAAATGAGCACCGGATTGCAACGCTTTTCCAAAATCAAAAGCAATCGATCGGATATAAGTGCCTTTGCTACATACGATTCTGAAATCTATTTCAGGCAGGGCAAATCGGGTGATTTCAAATTCATAAATGGTTGTTTTTCTACTTTCAATCTCCACCGTTTCGCCAGCACGAGCGTGTTCATACAAGCGTTTTCCATCTTTTTTGATGGCCGAAAAAACAGGTGGCTTTTGGTCTATTTCGCCCAAAAATTGCAAAACTGTTTCTGCAATCAAAGTTTCATTAAGATGCGAAGTTTCAAACCGAGCATCAATTTCGGTCTCCAAATCATAGGACGGCGTAGTTGCCCCAACACAAAAAGTGCCTGTATATTCTTTGGGCTGACCCTGAAATTCGGCAATTTTTTTTGTGAATTTACCCGTGCAAATTATCAACAATCCCGTAGCCAAAGGATCAAGCGTTCCGGCATGTCCAATTTTGAATTTTTTAGGTAAATTTTTGTGATGTATCAACAAATACTTCAATTTGTTGACCGCCGCAAACGAACTCCAATGCAGGGGTTTGTCTATAAGCAAAATCTGTCCTGATAAATAATCCTCGGTTGTTAGCATTTATTTTTGGTTTGAAATCTATATACAATCAAAAATGATAACAAAAATCATCCCTTTTGATTCATGCAATCTTATAATTCTTCAAAGTTTTGTCTATCGTTGCCAGCTTGGTTTTGGCAGGTATAGCATAGCATTAAAACCCATGTTTATTTCATTTACCATTACGTTATTTTTTGGAAAGCCAAATTCAAACCTACATTTTGTTTGATATAAAAAATCAAAATGCACTACATTGTTGTTAGTTTTTGAATATGAAAATGAATAAAAAGTAATATAATACCCGCAATTATTCGATAATAACCAAAGATTTTGAAACCGTTTTTGGTCAAAAAACCTATAAAGGTTTTGATCGCAAAAAGGGCTACAACAAAGGCAATAATATTTCCGATGATCAACAAATTGATTTGATCGTGGCTCAAGACAAAACCGTCTTTATAATAATCATAACACTTTTTGGCGGTGGCGCCAAGCATGGTTGGAACGGCCAGAAAAAATGAAAATTCGGCAGCTGTTTGTCGAGATAATTTTTGTGACATGCCACCAACTATGCTCGCGCCACTTCTCGAAACCCCCGGCACCATTGCCAAACATTGAAACAATCCTATTTTGAAAACCGTGAGATATGAAATTTCTGTTTCGGTATTTGCGCTTTCTTTTTGAACAAACCAATCATCAACTTTGAGCAAAATAATACCGCCAACCAAAAGCGAAACGGCTACTGTAACCGGACTATCCAATAGGGCGTCGATTTTTTTATTAAAAATAAGTCCCAAAACCACCGCCGGAACAAAGGCTGTGAGCAATTTGAAATAAAAATTGACACTCTGAAAAAACCTTTTAAAATACAAAACAACTACAGACATGATGGCACCAAGCTGAATTACAATCGTAAAAAGTTTTGTAAAATCGTCGTGCGCTATCCCAAAAAAAGAACTCGCTACAATCATGTGTCCCGTTGACGATACTGGCAAAAACTCGGTGATTCCTTCAATGATTGCAAGGATAATAGCTTGAATGGTATTCATTTTTTGAAATAATTTTGTGTTGTTTTTTAATTTTATTTTTTCTTCAAAATAGAATAAATGGTGATGCCAAATCCAATCAACACAACTGTTGGTGCCAATCGAATCCGTCGAAAATCAAAAATGGCTTCGCTAAAAACGGCTGGATCATCACTCCCTCCTCCAGACATTAATATAAAACCAAAAGTGATGACTGCAATTCCGATTATCAAAAATTTATAATTGCTTTTGTCAAAAAGAAACTCTTGTTGTTTTTGGTCGTTTTTCATTTTTTTTATTTTAAATCAAATTAATTTTTAGTATAAATCGTCGGTGCGAAGGTTCAAAAAACGTTGTGTCGCAAAAAAAGTGCTGATCCAGGTGATCAAAACGCCAATTGCCAAAACCCCAAAAAGCACCATAAAAACAGCAAGTTTGTTGTTTAAAATCCCCAAATTAGGAAAATTGGTTTCAAGATAAATCAAAACACCAATCAGTCCAGCTATTGCCATTCCAGCGCCAATCAAGCCCAATTTGACACTTCGCCACACAAATGGTTTGCGAATAAAAGATTTTGTTGCGCCCACCATTTGCATGGTTTTGATAATAAATCGGTTGGAATGAATCGATAATCGCAGAGAACTATTGATGAGCAAAACGGCTATCAAAGTCAAAAAACCACTGATTATCAAGATCCAAAAGCTTACTTTTTTGATATTGTCATTTACCAAATTCACCAATTGTTTGTCATATACAATATCCGAAACCATTTCGTTGGCTCGAAAACGACTTTCGATTTTAGAAATTTGATCCTTTACGATATAGGCTGCTTTGAGATGAATGTCATAAGAATTTTGCAAAGGATTTACGCCCAAAAATTGCATAAAATCTTCGCCAATAATATCTTTGTGTTGCTTTGCGGCAGCTTCTTTTGAAACAAATACAAATGATTTTGTAAATTTTGTAGTGTTTAATTCTGTTTCAAAAGCCTTTAAAGACGCTAAGTCGGCTTCGTTTTTAAAAAAAACAGTCATGACAATTTCTTCTTTGAAATCATCGGCCAATTTTTTGGAATTAATGATAAAAAAGCCCAGCAAACCTAATAAAAACAACACCAAGAAAACACTTAAAACAACCGAAAAATAAGACGAAATAAGACGACGTTTTTGAAATTTATCGAAAGAAGCACCCATATATTTTTGAAATTAAAGCGTAAAAATAACAAACATTTTCATAATTTGAAGTTAATATCGTTCAAAGTTTTAAATTTCGCACAATAAACGTAAATTTGTAATCTCAAAAAAACAAATGATACAAACAGATAACAAGCACAATCAGCCAATAGACCAACTCGTTTTGTCTAAAAAACGGTTGCTTCAATTGCTCTAAAAATTGTTTTTTTGAATTAAAATGTAACGTTTCCGAAATTTTTGACAAAATTTCTATTTAAAATAAAGAATGAAATACAATCCACGAGAAATTGAAGCCAATTGGCAAAAACACTGGTCCGATAACGCCACTTTTGCAGCTAGCAACACCGCATCAAAGCCAAAATATTATGTTTTGGATATGTTTCCGTATCCCTCTGGAGCCGGATTGCACGTGGGTCATCCGCTTGGCTATATTGCTTCGGATATTGTGGCGCGCTACAAACGACACATAGGTTTCAACGTGCTGCACCCTCAAGGCTATGACAGTTTTGGCTTGCCGGCAGAGCAATATGCCATTCAAACTGGGCAGCATCCAGACAAAACCACCAAAGTAAATATCACCCGCTATCGCAAACAATTGGACAAAATTGGTTTTTCGTTTGATTGGAGCCGGGAAGTGCGCACTTCAAACGCTGATTATTACAAACATACGCAATGGATTTTTATTCAGTTATTTGAATCTTGGTATGACAAAAAAGCGGATAAGGCACAAGATATTGCTGCATTAATTTTAGAATTTGAAACCAACGGAAATGTCAATATTGACGCAGTTTGCGATGAAAACTGCCATCTATTTGCTGCGACAGATTGGCATGCTTATTCTGACCAAAAAAAGCAACAAATCCTGTTGCAGTATCGCTTGACCTATCTGGCAGAAACCGAAGTAAACTGGTGTGCTGCATTGGGCACTGTTTTGGCAAACGATGAGATTGTAAATGGCGTTTCAGAACGAGGCGGACACACCGTTGTTCGCAAAAAAATGATGCAGTGGTCTATGAGAATTTCTGCCTATGCAGATAGACTTTTGACAGGTTTGAAAGCTATTGATTGGAGCGAAAGCATCAAAGAAACCCAACGCAATTGGATTGGAAAATCAGTAGGTGCCATGGTTTCTTTTGACATCATTGGCGAGGTCGATGATGAGCAATTTGCCAAAATTTCTGTTTTTACAACACGCCCTGACACTATTTTTGGCGTTACTTTTTTGACCTTGGCACCAGAGCACGAGTTGGTTTCAAAGCTAACAACGCAGGCTCAAAAAGCG
>JAYTNQ010000126.1:0-1719 GCA_043748255.1 Bacteroidota bacterium | reverse complement strand
CAGCCCAAAAAAGCGGGAGCCGAAGACCGACCCGAAGGGGCACGCCCAAAAAAAAACCCAAAAATTTCTTTTTGGGCTTGGGGTTTTGGGTTAATTTTATTTGGTAAATAGCAATTCACGATATTTGGTCAATGTCCAACTTTCGTTATCGACCAAAAGTTCTAATTTGTCGCAGTGTTCTCTAATTTCTTCAAAAAATGGTTTTACGGTATCGCAATATGATTCTGCCATTTTTTGGGCGTCTGTGAGGGCATTTGCTTTTTTGCGGGCGTCGATCATCTGGTCAACTTTGGTATTAATACCTTCGATGTGTCCTGAAATTTCGCGTATCAAAACGATTTGTTCTTTGCCTATTTTTTGAAATTCGTCGCCAAAAATATCTTTCAAACCTTTGACGTTTGTGATCAAAGTATTTTGGTATTGAATGGCGGTTGGAATAACGTGATTGCGAGCGATATCGCCCAAAACACGGCCTTCGATTTGAATTTTTTTGGTGTATTCTTCTAATTCAATTTCGTATCGTGCTTCTACTTCAACATGGTTCATTACGTTCATTTCTTTGAACAAATCGATGGCTTGTTGCGATACTTTGGCTTTGAGTGCTAATGGGGTCGTTTTAAAGTTGCTCAAACCACGTTTGGCGGCTTCTTGCTCCCAGGCATCGCTATATCCGTCGCCTTCGAATAGAATTTTTTTGGATTTTTTGATATATTCTCGAAGTACATTAAAGATTGCATCGTCTTTTTTCATGTCTTTTGACTCGATCAAAACATCTACTTCTTTTTTGAAATCTTTGAGTTGTTTGGCTACAATGGTGTTGAGGGTTGTCATGGCATTGGCGCAATTGGCAGATGATCCTACGGCTCTAAACTCAAATTTGTTTCCTGTGAATGCAAATGGCGAAGTTCTGTTTCTGTCGGTATTGTCTAAAAGTACGTCTGGAATTTTGCCTACTACGTTTAATTTTAGATCGGTTTTTTCTTCTGGAGATAATTTTCCGGCAGATACGCCTTCTAATTCGGCCAAAACTTTGGTCAATTGTGCTCCAATAAATACCGAGATAATCGCTGGTGGTGCTTCGTTGGCACCCAATCGGTGGTCGTTTGTGGCTGTTGCAATAGCGGCTCTTAATAGCTCTTCATAATCGTTTACGGCTTTGATTGTATTGATAAAAAAGGACAAAAATTGCAAATTACTCATCGGTGTTTTGCTTGGACTCAAAAGGTTTACGCCTGTATCAGTAGCCATAGACCAATTGTTGTGTTTGCCAGATCCGTTGACGCCTTTGAAGGGTTTTTCGTGAAACAAGACTTTAAAATCATGACGTTCGGCCACTTTTTGCATTACATCCATCAAGAGCGAGTTGTGGTCCACGGCCAGATTGGTTTCTTCAAAAATGGGTGCCAATTCAAACTGATTTGGCGCTACTTCATTGTGTCGTGTTTTTACAGGAATGCCAAGATACATACATTCTTGCTCCAATTCGCGCATATAATTGAGGGCACGCGTTGGAATAGAGCCAAAATAATGATCGTCTAATTGTTGTCCTTTTGCCGAGGTGTGCCCCAAGAGGGTGCGACCTGTCATGACAAGGTCTGGACGAGAATCTGCCAAGGCTTTGTCTATCAAAAAATATTCTTGCTCCCAGCCCAAAGTGGCGGTTACTTTTTTTACATTTTTGTCAAAATATTTGCAAACGTCTGTTGCGGCTTCATCAAC
>JAYTNQ010000125.1:0-4760 GCA_043748255.1 Bacteroidota bacterium | reverse complement strand
AACAAGAATATAAAATAGCCTATAATTTATTAATTTCTTTAGTCAAATTTGGGCCTAATTCATAACAAGACGCTAATAATTCTTTCTTAATCGTGGGTACTTTGTTGGTCATTTTATTTGCTTTATAAATGGTAGCTAAGTGATAATTCAATTTGGGTTCAAATGATTTTCCAACTACAAATTTTTCTTCAATTGCAAGTGCTTTTTCTTTTTGGCCAAGCTTGTAATAACTCCATGCCAATAAATCATAACTATCAGGAGTTGGTCGATGATCTACTTCTACTTGTGCGATTTTTAATGCTTTCTGAGCTGTATTTGTTCCATCAGCATAAATCAAAGTATTGTATTTGTTATACATTGCGCCATAATTTATTGTATTGAGCATGGAGAAATATTGTTTTAAATAAAGCATTTTTTCAATAGAATTATTTTCAAATTCGGCAATTTGTGCTTTCAATAAATAAAAATCGGGCGTGTTGTGATGAATAGCAATTTTATCTATAATTCGTTTAGACTCTTTGCAGTTTTTTTCTTGTGAAAATACAATCCAAGCAATTCCTTTTAAAGCATAACTATTATTGGGTTCAACTTCAAGTGTTTGCAGATAATATTTATATGATTTTTGAATGTTTCCAGCATGACCATTCAAATCGCCAAGGTTGCTAAATGTCCATATTTTTAAACTTTTGCTGTCATTTTCTATGGCAATATTTTTGGCTTTTTCCATCATTTCGATTGCTGTTTTCAAATCACCTATATGGTCGTTCCATTTTGATAATCTGATAAAATAATCAAAATATTTTGATGTTTTTAAATAAGTCAAGTTTTTGTATGCCTGATCATAGTTCCCTAATTCCATATTAACATCAAACAACAATTTTTGTGTCTCTTTCATACCTTCGCCAATGGCTAAAGCTTTGTTTGCCAGAACCAATGCCTCTTTAAATCTGTGCTGAGAAATATAATTTCTCCCCAACGACCGAATTGGATTTACATAAGCATACTTAAATGCTTCGTTGTTTTTTAATAATAATTCTTCCGCTTTGTATAAATATTTTACATTACCTGTGTTTTCAAATAATTTTGAATAATTGCTAGATAATATGGTTAAATAACTGAATTGATTGGGAGATTTATCAAATTTTTCTTGCCAAAAATCAATTTCGGCTTCAATGCTTTTTTTAGAATCATTGGTTGTAAGCTCTAAATATTTGTTGTAATCGTTTTGATTTGTAATTTGATTGTTATTGTTGCAAGCTGTCAAAAAAATAGTTGTCAATAATAATATGGCTGAATTTTTCATTTTGAAATAGGTTTAATTATTTTTATATCACTAAGATTAAACCTACAATTTTAATTATCCTTAAAATTGTAGGTAAAAATCTTACCATTATTCACTACTACCAAGCTGCTGCTAAATATGGAAATGTAGCTGTAAAAACTTTGTCATTTGCCCCAACATGGTCTGAAGTAAAACCCTCATTTGATGTCCCAGCTGGCCCACCAAAGATCAATAATAATTCAACATCAATAACATCGTCTGCCAATGCTCTTCCTGTTAAAACATTAGTTCCGTCAAAAAAAGTTGTTGTCCCTGTTTTTTTAACACCCAATACATCTGTTGCCAATAATCCTGTTAATTGTGCAGCTGTTTGACCCAAGGCGTTTGTTGTATAGCCAGGGTTTAAGGCCATCAATCTTGACTGAAAAATGGATTGATAATTGGCTCCCATCATGAATGGAATAGTATTGTTAAAAGCGTCTTTTGGCGACCCTGATGCTACAAATACTGTGTTTATAGCTGGTCGTGCCATTTGGTCTTGCATCACAAAAGTGCCCGAAAAATCGATGGTTGCACTGACGGCGTCTTCACTTTTACTGCAACTTGCAATAGCTATTCCGATTAAAAATGTTATTGATAATGATTTAATTGTATTTTTCATTTTTTTAAATTTATTTGTTAATAATTATGATTTCTTTTTGGTTTCTGCCCAAATATTAATCGTTGCTGATGTTCCTAACATAGATTTTGGCACTTCAACTACGGTTGACAATACATTTGTTCCAGCAAAAGTGTCGGTTCCTGGGTTTGCAAATCCAGCTGCCGTTCCTGCTAAAATCATTTTGAATTTGTTTAAATCAAAGAAAAAAGGATCGTCTCTTGGACCTGCAAAAAATTTCATTCCCGATGTCGATGTGGCAGTGATAGCAGCACTTCCATAAGGTGTAATATCTACACTACCGGATGCTGCACCTGTCATTACAGTGCTATTTATTCCTGTTGCTGTTGGTGCAATAGGCCCAAAAAAGTACATTTTACCCTCTCTTTTAATGGCTTGAATTACAAGATCTTCGACATTATCACCTGTGTTGTCAATGTTAATTTCAGTCATTACATTTTCGCTAAAAGCTGCGGTTGCGGTTGCGGTTGGCGATAACAAACCCTGTGTGTTTACAACAAACACCATGTTATTTGTGTCTTGCCCCTGAAAAGCATATACATCTGTAATGTCTGAAGCCATTCCAGTAACTGCCGGGGCATCAGCATGATCAGCAGCTATTAAAACTATGCTAGTAATCGCTAAAAGCGAAAGCCCTCCTAAAATTTTTGTTTTTTTCATTTTTGTTATTTTTTAAATGATTAGATTATAAACATAGTTACGAATAGAAATTGTTTTTGGTTTTAAAAAAAAGTAAAATAAATTTAAAATTATGATTAATAAGCTGATTATTAATAATTTAAAATTTAAAATAATTATTATTATAAAATTTAATTCATTTTAAAAACTTTGATATAGATTTGCATTAAATTCTATCATTGAAATGACACAAGAAGAAGTTATAAAATTAATCCAAAACAAAGACGCAAAGGCTTATACCTATTTGTATAATATGTATAGCAAAAGTTTGTTTACGATAATTCATAATCTTATCAAAAACAAAGAAGAAGCTGAAGATGTTTTGCAAGAAGTTTTTGTAAAAATTTGGAAAAACATTGATTCTTATAACGATTCAAAAGGGCGGTTTTATACCTGGATTCTAAATATTGCAAGAAATGCTGCAATTGATAAACTGAGATCAAAAAATTTTTCCAACAATCAAAAAAACCTTTCGGCTGATAATTTCGTAAATCTAATTGATGAAAGTCAACATTTGACACATAAAATTGATAGCATTGGCATTCAAGAATTTGTAAAAAAATTAAAACCAAAATGTATTGCGATACTCGATTTGTTGTTTTTTAAGGGGTTTACACAACAAGAAACCGCTGATGAGTTAGACATTCCGCTTGGGACGGTGAAAACCCAAAATCGAAATTGTATCAATGATTTAAGACATTTTTTGAATATATAATGGACACAAAACAATATATCAACAGCGGCATTTTAGAACTATATGTATATGGTTTGCTTGACGATACCCAAAACGCTGCAATTGGTGTTTTGGCAAACCAACACACCGAAATTTTGACCGAAATTATAGCTATCGAAAAAGCGATTTTAAATCTTTCGAGTAGTTTTTCGCCATTCTTGTCTGTTGAAAATTTTGAAAAAATAAAAACAAAATTAGCCTTAAAACACCCAAAACAACTTGTTTTGCAACCCACAAACTATTGGAAAATCTATAGCGGATGGGCTGCCGCAGTAGCAATGATGCTGGGCGGTATGTATTTTTTTGAGGCCAAAAAAGAAACCGAAAAACAACTTTTGAGTGAAACAAAATCTAATAAGGAACTTCAAAAAAATATTGTTTTATCAGAAAGCAAACATCAAAAAACATTGACAGATTTGGCGATTATCCGTGATATAAAAAACACTATTATAGTGCTTGGCGGTCAAGCGATTGCCCCAACTTCGTTTGCAAAAATATATTGGAACCAAGATTCGCAAACCGTTTTTGTTGATGCCGATGGATTGCCAAAACCCCCCACAGGAATGGTATATCAAGTGTGGAGTTTGAAACTAAAACCACAACTAACCCCAACAAATATTGGTTTATTAGACAATTTTGAACAAAACAACAACAGGATTTTTGCTCTTTATGCTACCACAGATGCCGAAGCTTTTGGTATCACGCTCGAACCCGCAGGTGGCAGCCTGACCCCAACAATGGAGCAGTTATATGTATTAGGTAAAGGTTAAATAACTTAAATAAATGCTATTCATTTCTTTTTAAAAAGAAAAAATCAAGTTGTTTTTTGACCAAATCGGCGGTTTTTACTTTTACAAAAACTTCGTCTCCAAGTTGCAACAACTGCTTTGTTGTAGCACCAACCAACGCGTATTGCTTTTCGTCAAAGGTATAATAATCGTCTTTTATTTCTCTAATTCGCACCATTCCTTCGCATTTGTTTTCAATAATTTCGACATAAATACCCCATTCTGTTACCCCAGAAATTACACCCAAAAAAGCCTCCTCTTTGTGATTTTGCATATATTTGACTTGCATATACTTGATAGAATCACGCTCTGCATGAGTCGCCAATCCTTCCATAGACGAGCAATGCAAACATTTGGCTTCAAAGATTTCGGCATTTGCTGTTTTTCCAGCATCGAGATAATGCTGCAACAAACGGTGCACCATCACATCGGGATACCGTCGAATTGGGGAGGTAAAATGGCTATAATAATCAAAAGAAAGTCCATAATGACCAATATTTACTGTCGAATATTTGGCCTTGCTCATAGACCGAATTGCAAGCGTATCGATCAAATTTTGTGCTTTTTGACCTTTGGCTTCTTGCATCAAAGCGTTTAAAG
>JAYTNQ010000124.1:0-4765 GCA_043748255.1 Bacteroidota bacterium | reverse complement strand
ATCAAGCGCTCGTCTGAATCTGCATGAACAAAAATTTTGATATCAAATAATGCTCTTAATTCTGGATTCGATAATATCAAAATGCCTTCTACAATCATTACTTTTCGGGGATGCGTTACCACCGTATCATCTGTGCGGTTGTGCGTTACAAACGAATATACCGGTTGATTAACTATATTTCCAGCTTTGAGTTCTATCAAATGTGCTACCAAAAGCTCAAAATCTATGGCTCGAGGGTGGTCAAAATTGATTAAAGCACGTTCTTCATAAGCCAAATTATGGGTTTCTTTGTAATAAGAATCTTGAGCAATTATACCCACCTCTGTATCAGGAAGCTCGTTCATAATTTGATGAACGACGGTTGTTTTCCCGGATCCGGTGCCGCCTGCAATGCCAATTATTAACATAATTTGTAGTTGTTTGTGATGCAAAAATAAGCAATTATTTTTTTGTAAATCACTTTCACTTCATTATATATTTGAAATTTATTCAGTCTTTTTTTGATTTTTTTTTACTTTTTTAGCTTTATTATCTTTTTATTAAGAAAATTGTGTATTTTTTTTATTAATTTCACGCTCTTAAATTAAATATTACAATATGAATAATTTTGATTGGTCGCAATTGTTAAATCCCGAGTTTTATATCAACATCAGTATTGGTGGTGTACAGTTTGGATTGTGGATTGTTTTACTTATTGTTTTTGCAGAAACTGGCTTGTTTATTGGTTTTTTCTTGCCTGGAGACAGCCTACTATTTTTGGCGGGCATCTATAGTTCAGAACTTATTAGCAATATGATTGTCATCAATAATGATTTATTTAATGTAACATTATTAGCAATTTTGATTGCTTTTGCGGGTATTTTGGGCAACACTATCGGCTATTGGTTTGGTGCAAAAAGCGGTGTTTATCTCTATAAAAAGCAAGATAGTTTTTTGTTTAAGAAAAAGTATCTTATACAATCCAAGGATTTTTTCGAAAAATACGGTGGGAAAGCCATCATTTTTGCCCGATTTTTGCCCATTGTTAGAACCTTTGCCCCAATCGTAGCAGGGATTGTATCGATGGACAAAAAGAAATTTATGTTTTTTAATATATTGAGTTCATTTACGTGGGCGTTTACATTGATTTTTGCGGGTCACTATTTATACGGCTTTTTTCTCAACAAGGGTATTGACCTTAAACAGCATATCGAAGTTATTATTATTGGAATTATCCTCTTTACTACTGCGCCAGTTTTGTACAAATTGTTAACAAACAAAGCTCAAAAATAATTTTTTCTCAAAAGCTGCTCTGAAACTTTATTTGAACAATCGAGTTTGATAATTGTATTTCTTGATTTTTGACACTGCCGTTTGCATAAACCAAGTTTAGCAACCCATTTTTTGTCAAAAGCCCAAATCCAAAGCCCAAACCAAGTAAGCTATTGTTTTTTGGGTTTGATTTATTTTCAAAAAAACCATAATCAGAAACAGTATGAAAATATAAATTTTCGGCCATTAAATATCTGTAATCCATTGAAAAACAATTAATTGATTTTGAGGACAAGCTGTTTTCTACAAATCCTCTCACAGAATTGATGCCGCCAAATCGATACAGTTCATTTTCTAAATACTGATCGCTTTTCAAATAATTAAACTGTGCTTTTATCTCAATGCTGTTTCTTTTTTGCCAAAAACATTCGTGTTTTGCTATAAAATTTATAAAAATTTGCTCGTTTTTTTTGCTTTTTGAAATGCTATTTCCAGCACCAATTTTTAAATTCAATCGTGTTTTTTCTGGAAATAATGGATGGCCTACATTTGGTTTTTCAAATTGAAAATCAAAAACTGCAAATTGATTTTCATAATTGCTAATCAATGCGCTTGGTTGTTTTTGAATGGCAACAGAACTTGTCGATTGACGGCCTAAATACAAACGAGTGTTGAGATCAATACAATACCCGATCCCGATATTGGTCTTTGTGTTTTGAAAAATGCTGTCTTGTTTATAAATATTTAAAGCAGTTTTGATTGCAAATTTCGACCCAAAAATATATGGTATATCCAAATTGGTTTCAAAAGTTTTTTGAAATGCAGTCTCGCTTTTCCACAAAACCGAAAATTTTTCTCCCATTTTTAAAGTGTTTTGTAACATAATATCCAAAAAACCAGTAACGGATACTTTGTTTTTTTCGTCACTTACAAAACCAATTAAACCATCAAATCTGTTGGACTTGGCTTTTTGCAAATAAACATAAACTTTTGTAGAATCTATGGTAAACAAAACTGCTGGTTTTTTGGTTTGAACGACATACGGAAATTGATTGAAATCAGATTGTATTTTTTTTAAAACGTCTTGGTTAAACACTTTATTTTGATGCGTTTTGATGATGTTTTTGAGTTGTCCTTTCGGAAATTTTTCAAACCCATTGATTACAATTTCATCCAAAAAACGTTGTTTGTGATTTGATACTTCCAAATCTGCGCTCCATTTATTTTTGATGTTTTTAAAATTTCGAAGTTGTACGGAGGAGGTAGCAAAACCATCGTTTTCTAATAAAGATAAATATTTTTTCAAAAAAGCTTGGCTTTCGCCGAAAGGCAAAGCCACAGTGTCATTTTTAATTTCGACTCCCATTTTGGTTTTATACAAATCATTTGCACCTATATATATAGATAGCCATTTTGTTTGTCGCCCCAGCTTGATTTGATATTCAAAAACGGTATCATTTGTTTTTCTGTTTTGTATTAAAGTGGTTTCAAGATAGCCAATTTTTTGTAATGAAATTGTGAGGTCATTATAAGTGTCAATGTTTTTTTTGAAATCATTGTTTTTTTTTGAATATCCAATAGAATCTATAGTTTTGGTTTCATTTTCAGTCGAACCTATGATTTTTGCATAATAAATTTGTGCCAAACCGTATTGATTTAAGCACAAAATCATCATCATATAAAACCATTTTTTCAAACTCTTTTTTTGATAAAAGTAACGCAAAAATACAATGATTGTTGTGAAAAATGTTTTTTTTTATAAATACGTTGAAAATTAATGATTTAAGGTTTGTTTAGTAAAAAATATTTTATACATTTGCAACCCCGTAAAAAGCGGGAATTTAATATATAAAAATTTTTAGTATTAATTATGCCAACAATTCAACAATTAGTAAGAACAGGAAGAACTCAGATAACTAAGAAGAGTAAATCGGTTGCTTTAGATTCTTGTCCTCAAAGAAGAGGTGTTTGTACGCGTGTTTACACTACTACTCCAAAAAAACCAAACTCTGCAATGCGTAAAGTTGCGCGTGTACGTTTGACTAATGGAAACGAAGTAAATGCCTACATCCCTGGAGAAGGACACAATCTACAAGAGCACTCGATAGTATTAGTGCGAGGCGGAAGAGTAAAAGATTTACCAGGAGTTAGATACCACATTGTTCGTGGTGCGCTAGATACATCTGGTGTAGCAGGAAGAACACAACGTAGATCTAAATACGGTGCAAAACGTCCAAAAGAAGCAAAAAAGTAAATCAATTACGTAGGGACAAGTTGTAACTTGTCCGTACTTTAAAAACGAAGAAATGAGAAAAAGAGCGGCAAAGAAAAGACCACTTTTACCAGATCCAAAATTTAACGATCAATTAGTTACACGTTTCGTGAACAACTTGATGTGGGATGGTAAAAAATCTACAGCGTTTAAAGTATTCTATGATGCAATGGATATCGTAGAAGCAAAAAAGAATAATGACGAGAAATCATCATTAGAAGTTTGGAAAGATGCGTTAACTAATGTTATGCCTCACGTAGAAGTACGTAGTCGTAGAGTTGGTGGAGCAACATTTCAAATACCAATGCAAATTCGTCCAGACAGAAAAATTTCAATGGCTATGAAGTGGATGCTTCTTTATGCTAGAAGAAGAAATGAGAAATCTATGGCTCAAAAACTATCAGGCGAAATCTTAGCTGCGGCTAAAGAAGAAGGTGCTGCTGTTAAAAAGAGAATGGATACTCACAAAATGGCAGAAGCAAATAAAGCATTCTCTCACTTCAGATTTTAATATTTAAGAAATGGCTAGAGATCTAAAATTTACAAGAAATATCGGAATTGCTGCTCACATTGATGCTGGTAAAACAACAACAACGGAGCGTATATTATTCTATACCGGAAAATCACACAAAATTGGTGAAGTACATGATGGTGCTGCAACAATGGACTGGATGGCACAAGAGCAAGAAAGAGGTATTACTATTACTTCTGCTGCTACCACTTGTGAATGGAGTTTTCCAACTGAGCAAGGTAAACCATTACCAACTTCTCAGGATTACCACTTTAATATTATTGATACCCCAGGACACGTTGACTTTACCGTAGAGGTAAACCGTTCATTACGTGTATTGGATGGATTGGTTTTCTTATTTTCTGCTGTTGATGGTGTTGAGCCACAATCAGAAACGAACTGGAGACTTGCTGATCAATATAGAGTTCCACGTATGGGATTCGTAAACAAAATGGACCGTCAGGGTTCTAACTTCTTAATGGTTTGTCAACAAGTAAGAGACATGTTAAAGTCTAATGCTGTTGCCATTACTTTGCCAATTGGTGAAGAAAATGACTTTAAAGGAGTTGTAGATTTAGTAAAAAACCAAGCTATTGTTTGGCATGATGAAACACTAGGAGCTACTTTTGATATAGTGCCTATCCCAGAAGATATGCTTGCAGAAGTTAAAGAATACAGAGATATCCTTATTGAAGCAGTTGCTGATTATGATGAGAACTTGCTTGATAAAT
>JAYTNQ010000123.1:0-1725 GCA_043748255.1 Bacteroidota bacterium | reverse complement strand
TATTTTTTGAAAACAATAAGTCTAATCTCGCCCCGATGTAGCGGCATCCTTTTTGTTTTTTCTTTTTAGAAAAAAACAAAAAGATATAGCGTGCAGCGGGACAGGTGGTGTGTGGAACGGTTAGTGTGCGCCAAAAAAATTAATCCAAAATTTGATATATTTTGTCTGAAAGTCTGATTCTGAATGGGAGTTTTAGGGATATTATTTGGTGTTGTTCGGCTTTTGTAGCGGGTTTGTCATCGACATATAGTGCATTGATTTTTATGGTTTGACTCCCGGTGGTTTTGCCTTGAATGAGGATTGTGTCGCCAATTTGCAGGCTGTTTTCGTGAAGTAGAAATTGTCCGATGCTGGTTTTTGGATAGTAATGTATGGCTTTTCCGAGGATTATTTTTTTGGTTTTTGGTTTTTGATTTTCTACAAAAACGGCTTTTGTAGGGTTGTTGTTTTTGTATTCGAGTTGGTCTGACTTTCCTTTTTTAAAGATTTTGTTGCCGTTTTTCAGACCGCTTCGGAGTTTAACTTGCTCATCGAGCGGCAAATGAATAGTTTTTTGACAGCTTGTAGAGCAGCAATTTTCTAATTTTTGGGCACAGTTTTCGCATTGAATAAAAAGCAGATGGCAGCCATCATTGATGCAATTGGTGTGTGTGTCGCAGGGCTGACCGCACTGATGGCATTGTGAGACGATGTGATTGGTGATGCGCTCGCCGAGGCGGTGGTCAAACACAAAGTTTTTGCCTATAAATTGGCTTTCGATGTTTTGTTCTTTTATTTGTTTTGTATATTCGATGATGCCGCCTTGAAGTTGATAGACGTTTTGAAAGCCTTTGTGTTTGAGGTAGGCACTTGCTTTTTCGCAGCGAATGCCGCCGGTGCAATACATTAGAATTTTTTTGTCAATTTTGTGATTGGCAAGCTGCGATTCGATGATCGGTAGGCTTTGGCGAAAGGTTTCGACGTCTGGTTTTATGGCGTTTACAAAATGCCCAATTTCGCTTTCATAGTGGTTTCGCATATCCACCACTATGGTGTCTGGCTCTGTCATAAGGGCATTAAATTGTTTGGCATCAAGGTGTGTACCTATATTTGTAGGGTCAAATGTAGGGTCATTGAGACCATCTGCCACTATCTTGTCTCGCACTTTTATGGTGAGTTTCAAAAACGAAAAATTGTCGTGTTCTACGGCAATATTCAAACGAATATTTTGCAAAAAAGGATATACGTCGAGGCTCTCTTTAAAAAGATAAAACTGGTCTGCAGGCAACGATAGTTGTGCATTGATGCCTTCGGTGGCTACATAGATGCGTCCAAGCACCTCGATTGGATTCCAGGATAAGAAAAGATTGTTTCTAAAATGGGTTGGGTTTTCGATTTGCGCATAAGCATAAAATGACAGCGTGAGGCGGTGCTTGCCGGCGTTGTCTATCAATATGGTTCTTTCTTCGGCGCTCAAAGTGTTGTACAGTTGCATGCTATAAACAGATTAAGTTAGGGTGCAAAGTTAGTTGTTTTGATCAAAATTCTCAATTTTTTGTTGGGTCTAAATGGTTTTTTGATTCAAATATCTTTATTTTTTGGGTTTTAAGACCACCGCAGCTTTTGAAAAATCTGCAGCTGCATTGATCACTTTTCTATATTCAGGATATTCTTTTTTTGAATAATGAATACTGTTATAGGATTCAACTACCGTAATTATTAATTGATTTCCTACAATCTCTGCAG
>JAYTNQ010000122.1:0-1728 GCA_043748255.1 Bacteroidota bacterium | reverse complement strand
CTTTGCCTTCATAATAAGCTTTTCTTTTCTTTAAAGTTTGCACATCAATCACATCACCAGGCACCACATTTGGTATAAAAATAACTTTGCCGTCGGGTGCCTTTGCTACAGAAACACCTTTGGCTCCAGCATCAAGAACACGTATATTATCAAAAACAATTTTGTCTGTATTTTTTCTTCCCATTGCGCAAAAATAAGCGATTGTATCATTTTTTTGACTAATTAGTCTAATTAATTTTTATAGTTTCAATTAAAAATTATATTTGTACAGAATTTTAATCAAATTAGTCGCTATGAAATTATATACTAAATTATCTCAAATCTTTTTTTTGAAAAAAAACTATGCGTTTAAGATTTTTTTTATAGCAATTATAGGATTAGTAATTCCGTTTTTCGGGTTGTTTTTGTGCTTTACTTTTTATAAAAATATCTTTTTCCCAATATCGCTTTTTGGTGTTTTAGCATTGATTGCATTTTTTGTGATGTTAGCTGGGTTTTTTGTTTTTATCCAAAAAATAATAGATCCAATCAAGGTTTCTTCAAAAGCCATTTCAAAATATCGCGATTATAGAACCATCCCAAACTTGCCCAATCATTTTATAGACGAAATTGGCAATTTGATGCACAACATACAGGTTATGATCAAGTTGCAAGAAAAATTATTGGTAGAAAAACAAGATTTGTTGCATTTGCTGACACACGAGATGAAAGAGTTTACGGCAAAACCAGCTCAAATTGCACAAGATATTTTGGATCAAAATCCGGATGATTTGCACGCCAATTTTGCGCATCAATTGATAGAAAATTCAAAAAATCAAGCAGAATTTATAGACGGTGTTATCGTTTCGTTGAAAGATGAAGAAGCCATTTCTAAAAAAGATTTCAGAATAAAGAACATCAATTTTAATGTCGTTTTAACAGCAATCAAAAAGAACTTTGAACTTAAAGCAAAATCAAAACAGCTTACACTCAAAATTGAACAGGCTGTCGTAGAGGCCAAACTTAAAATTAGCCAAGAATTGTTGCTTCAGGTTTTAGATAATTTGATAGACAACGCCATTAAGTTTTCAAATCAGGGCGAAGAAGTAGTGATAAAAATAAAACGTAGAAACTCAAAATTAGAAATATCTGTAATCGATTATGGCACCGGATTTGATGCAAGCAAAAATATAGATATGTTTTCGCGATTTAATAAAACCGGTATTGTTGACCAAAAAGACAGAATGCAAAGTTCGAGTTTATATCTTTGCAAAGAGATTGTAAAAATGGCCGACGGGTTTTTGTTTGCAGAAAGCGAAGGCCTTAATAGGGGCGCTTCTTTTATGGCAAATTTGAAAATTTACAAATAAAAATCATGGATGATTTCTCTCCAAAAGCAGGAATAGATAAAATTTATACTTATATATATTAGATGTTAGTTTCAAAAAAAATGACTTCGGCCGATATTATTGCCGCCGAAAACAAGTATGGTGCACACAATTATCACCCACTTCCGGTAGTTCTAAGCAAAGGCGAAGGCGTGTTTGTTTGGGATGTTGAAGGCAAGAGATATTATGATTTTTTATCTGCTTATTCTGCAGTAAATCAAGGGCATTGTCATCCAAAAATTGTACAAGCGATGATAGATCAAGCGCAAACATTGACATTGACTTCGCGCGCATTTTATAACGATAAGTTGGGTCCGTATGAACAATTTTTGACAAATTATTTTGGGTTTGACAAAGTTTT
>JAYTNQ010000121.1:0-1728 GCA_043748255.1 Bacteroidota bacterium | reverse complement strand
GGCTGTTGTTTATCGTGTCGTTTGTATCAATTTTGTATAAAATCGATGGGTAATTAAAAACGTTTAGATTGTTCAAATATCGGTTTGTCAAATTGGTTTTTTGGTCAGAAAAGAATGAATTTTGCGCAATAAAAATGGCATCTGTCAAGGCTTGTGGCTTGTACTTTAATTTTTTGTTACTAAAAAAAGTATAGTTTTTATAAACGATTGAATCCGTAAACACGGTTTTGCTTTTTTCTTTTGAGTCTGTAATAAAAATATTTACTTTGCTGATTTTAAATACTTTAAAATGCTTTGTTGTTGTTGAATCTCCCTCTCGAACCAATTGGTCATTGATGATTAATTTGATATTTGTTTTGCCAAAAGTGCCAACGGTGTCTATGTCGAAGTTGATGTTACTTTGTTGAAAATAATACACGCCGTTGTTTCTAAAATGGGTTGTTATGCGTTCTCTTTCGCTATCAAAATCCTGACTGTTATAGGGCTTTCCTACTTTTAAAACCGCGAGATTTTGTGCTTTTTTGTATAAGGTGTCAAGCTCTGGTGTATAAATTTTTGTTGACAAACTGTCTATTTTTGACTCTTTCCCGTTTGAAACGATATAGGTAACTTTTGCTTTTTTGGGCGCAATCGTATCGATTTTGTAGGTGACGGCTGTATTAAAATAACCGTGGTTAAAAAAATAGGATTGCAACCGAATTATAGATTTGTCGATTTTGTTTTTGTCAACTATTGCGGGTGGTTCGCCCATTTTTTTGAACAAATTATCAAGTCCTTCATACAAAAATGAGTGCCCTTTTCGTTCTACTTGCTTGGCCGATAGCAACCATCTTTGGCGTTTGAATTTGTCTGGATTGTTGGTAAATTTGGCTTTATAAATCGAGTCATAATTGCTCTTGACAAGGTTGAACAAGTTAAGCGGCAATCGTATGCCTAAAACTGAACTGTTTGGTTTTTGTAGCACCAAATTTTTTACAAACTCGTCTTTTGAAAGTTTGCCATCAACCTTGATTTCGTTTTTTACTAAAAGTAATTTGCCATTTGGCACTTTTTTTAATGAATTACAATCCGAAAAAACAAGTCCGATTAAGATAAATAATGCTATTTTTGTATTAAATTTTTTCAAATTGACATAAATTTAATCAAAAGTACAAAATTTCTATGGTTACAAAAAACCAAATAAAGTTTATCTCGAATTTACATCAAAAAAAGTTCAGAATCGAGCATCATTTGTTTGTTGCTGAAGGCAAAAAAGTGATTCACGAATTGCTCGATTCGGGTTTCAAATTGCACCATTTGTATGAATTGAAGCCCATATTCACGGCTGTTGAAGCCGAATTGAAAACCCAAATAACGGAATTGGAGCTACAAAAAATGAGTGCTTTGGTGACGGCAAATGATTGTTTGGCTATTTTTGAAATTCCGTTGCTAAAAGGTTTGCCTCAAAAGGGGTTGATTGTGGCACTTGATGACATTCGGGATCCTGGAAACTTGGGTACAATTGTGCGTCTTTGCGATTGGTTTGGGATACAAAAAATGGTTTGTTCGATGCAGACGGTCGATGTTTTTAATCCAAAAGTGGTTCAGGCCACAATGGGTTCGATTGGTCGTGTTGAGGTGGTTTATACAGATTTGGCCTTGTTTTTGAAGTCTTCAAAACTGCCTGTTTATGGCACGTTTTTGAATGGCGAAAATATTTATAAATCTGTTTTGCCTTCTGATGCGATT
>JAYTNQ010000120.1:0-1730 GCA_043748255.1 Bacteroidota bacterium | reverse complement strand
AAGTGCCGTTTGTAAGGACGACTGCTTTTGCACGAATTGTGATGCCGAGTGAGGTTTTGATTCCTTTTATTTCATTATTTTCAATTACAAGTCCGCTCACCATTTCTTGATAAAAATCAAGATTCTCTGTGCGCTCCATCATCAAGCGCCACTCTTCGGCAAATCTCATTCGATCGCTTTGCACCCGTGGCGACCACATTGCTGGTCCTTTGGATTTGTTTAGCATTTTGAATTGGATGGCAGTTTTGTCAGAAACTATGCCTGAGTAGCCGCCAAGCGCATCTATTTCGCGCACGATTTGACCTTTTGCAATGCCTCCCATTGCGGGGTTGCACGACATTTGGGCGATGTTTTGCAAGCTCATCGTGACCAGCAAGGTTTTGCAACCAAGATTGGCGGCGGCGGCGGCGGCTTCAGAGCCAGCGTGCCCGGCTCCAACAACTATTACATCGTATATTTCTTGAAACATTTTTGGTGTGTGTTTTACAAAAATTAATTTGTTCCACGTGGAACGGTTTTGGTTTTAGAAAAGCAAAATCTTTTCGTTTTCTTTTTGACGCATCAAAACAAGGTCTGCTTCGGTCTTGTCTTTGAAACCGCAGTAGTGCAAAATGCCATGCGCCATGACGCGTTTGAGTTCGTTGTCGAAAGCTACTTCAAATTCGACAGCGTTTTCTCTAACCCTTTCGATAGAAATAAAAATATCTCCGTGTAGTTCTTTTCCTACACAATAATCAAAACTAATAATGTCGGTAAGCGTGTCGTGATGAAGGTATTCGAGATTGATTTTGTGTAAAAAATCGTCGTCACAAAATATAAAATTAAGGTCGCCCTCGATTTTATTTTCAGTTAGAATAAGTTTAGAAATCCAGTCAGAAAAAATTGTTTCGTCTGCTAATTCAAAGTCGGTTTCGTAGTTAAAACTAATCATTTTTTTTGAAATATTCTTGCACTTTTTGATTAAAATTGGCACGCAAAGGTAGGCTTTGACGGTTCAAGATTTCAATGCTGTTGAGATAATTTTTTAGATTTGTAGGCAGCGCATTTGTTTGGTTTATAAACTGCTTTTTGCTGCTTTCGGCTTGCCGTTTTTCTTCTTCGCCTTGTTGCTGAACAGCTTTGTCAAGTTTCAAAAGTTCTTGCTTTACATTCAAAACTTTTTGCAACAAATCGTTTTTAAATCCTTTATTAAGCAATTGCTTTTCAATTTCTTTCATTTGATCCAAAGCGGCTTGCCCATTGCCGTCAAGCCCTTTTTTGGCCAGCTCATTTTGTAATGCTTCTCGCAATTGTCGCTGCTCTTTGTATATTTGCATTACTTGTCCTGCGTCTCCCTCCCCGTCTTCTGTGCCCTCGCCATCTTTACCGTCTTTGCCGTCCTTCGGCTTGCCTTTCTTTCCATCCTTGCCGTCACCAGGCTTATCTCCAGGTTTATCTCCAGGTTTTTCGCCCTTTTTTTCGCCTTTCATTTTTTCGCCAAGTTCTCCTTGTTTTTTGATAATATCGGGCAACTGCATGCCTTGTCCTTTTCCGGGTTTTGGTTTGCCAGCACCATTCATAGACATTTGCATATTGCTAAGCGCATCACTCAACATATCGGCCAATTTGTTGGCAGACGAGATTGTGTATTGTTGGTGAGAAACTCCTTTTGGGATAATCGCTTCTACCAATGACTCTAAAGATTTATCCATATTATAATGAATATTGCCAATTTCCTTGGTGATATCTTC
>JAYTNQ010000119.1:0-1734 GCA_043748255.1 Bacteroidota bacterium | reverse complement strand
TTTTTTGTGTAAAACCTTTTCTTTCGCCATTGATAATCTGGGTCGAGAATTGATTTATTTTGTCTTTTACGTCAAATATTTGTGGTATAATGTCGTGTCCGTCAACTTCAATTTTGGCGGTTTTTGGTGCTCGAAGGGCGGTGTGCAAAACGGCTCTTTGCTCGGTTTTGTTGATGATTTCGCCTGCAAAATATTGTTTGATGGCGGTTTTGAGGTGGGTTTGATTTGCCAATTCGAGTAGCAAATCTATGGTTTGTTGATTGATTCTGTTTTTGGAATAATCGACCAAAAAGTCGTTCCACTTGATATGAAATTTTTGGGCTCGTTGGTGGTCTTGCTCAAAGAGGTTTTTCATGTCAACTCTTTTCAGGTTTTGATAGTGTTGTTGTAATTGTTGCCAAGCTTGTGTTTGGGTTGGATTTGTGTTTGAGAGTGCCATTTGATTATTTTTGGTTGCAAATTTAATATTATAAAATATTGAATTGGTTTTTTTTGATTTTTTTTTGGTGTTATTGGTGATATCGATTAGAAATAGGGCGGTCTGATAAAAAAAAATGCTTCGAGATTGCTTTTTGTATTACAGCGGCTTGCGTGAGGGCAAAGGCGGAGCTCCTTTTTTTTGGGCGTTTTTCAGCCCAAAAAAAGAGCGGGAGCCGGAGACCGACCCGTTAGGGGCACGCCCAAAAAAAAGTGTCAATATGGTATGTAAAGGGTACGATTGAAGTTGTTTATTATATTTCCTTTGTTATCATTTGCATTGTTTCTCGACTTATTTGTTGTAGCAATACTATTTTGTTTTCTTGCACTTTTTTGGCGGCTTTGTCATCAAAATGGCGAATGGTATAAAGGGACACATTTTCATTATAAGACACTTTGAATTTTTTTGAAAGTTGGTTTTTTAAGGTGTCAAATTTGTCAAATTTGTCTTCTATACAAACTGAAAAGCTGATGGCCGAGTTTTGAATCAAACTTACTTTCATTCGGTATTGGTGCAAGAGTCCAAAAATTTCGCTGATATTTTCTTCCATTATAAATGAAAAATCGATAGCGGAGAGCGAGACCAAAAGCTGGTTTTTTTTGACAATAAAACAGGGCATTTGTGGCTGTAAATCTTTGCCTTTTGCCACTTGTGTGCCAGGCAAAAGAGGGTTTAAAAACGATTTTACATACAAGGGTATTTCTTTTTTTTGGAGTGGTTGCAAGGTTTTTGGATGAATAACGCTTGCGCCATAAAAAGCCAATTCGATGGCTTCTCGATAGGATATTTGATTTAAAAGGGTGGCGTTTTCAAAATAGCGTGGGTCGGCATTCATGACTCCTGGAACGTCTTTCCAAATCGTAACACTTTCTGCGTTAAGACAATACGCAAAAATGGCGGCTGTATAATCTGATCCTTCTCGGCCTAATGTGGTTGTAAATCCATTTTGGTCGGAGCCGACAAATCCTTGTGTGATGTTTAAAACTTTGCGTTGGATATTGTTTGAAATCAATTGTTGGGTCAACGTCCAATCTACCTCGGCATCGCGATAGGTGGCATCGGTTTTGATAAAAAGACGCACATCGACCCAATTGGTTTTGATGTTTTGAACATTCATATAATGCGCCAATATTGTGGTCGATATGGTCTCGCCATAGCTCACGATTTGGTCATACACATAGTTATAATTTGGTGATTTATTGTGAGTTATAAAATAATCAAGTTCTTCAAACAATTCATTAACCGCCCTAAATGCC
>JAYTNQ010000118.1:0-4794 GCA_043748255.1 Bacteroidota bacterium | reverse complement strand
AATTTTTTTATAAAAATCTGATGTAAAAAACTTGACAAACAACTTGTTATACCAGAAAAAACCCAAAGTTGGTGCGTGACATATACACTCGGAATTTGTGAGCTAAAAACTCCAAATCTATTGTCTGAAATAATTCCTTTTATTCCAATATCAGCAATCCATTGATGAACTAATTTTTTTTCGACCAAAACCGCTTTGATTATTTTGGGAAAATTTTGAAGCATTTTAAGTCGAAAAAATCGTCCGTTTTTTGGATAATCAATTTGATACGAAGGCAATTCTAAAGCCAAAAGATGCGGAAATTCTTTTTGTAACAGTGCCAACGCAGCTCCATCTGATGCCAAAACGGGTTCAAAACCGTGCTGCTCTAATGCTTTTATAATAGGTATGCAGCGTGTGGCATGACCCAAACCCCAATGTAGCGGTGCAACGAGAATTTTTTTTTTCAAAGCAGAAAATTAATATGTTTTTGCTGTTGAAATATTATTTGAAAACAACTCCAAACTTGGCTGCAATTGCCTTGACCTCTGGAATTAATGCTTTTAGATTTGCAATTCTGGTAGCGTCTGACGGGTGTGTACTCATAAATTCTGGTGGTGCTTGACCATTTGAATTGGCGGCCATTCTGCCCCAAAAAAGGATTGCTTGCTCTGGATTATAACCTGCAATTGCCATCAAAACCAATCCAATCTTGTCTGCTTCGGTTTCGTGTCCTCTGCTAAATGGTAGCATTACACCCATTTGTGATCCAATTCCATAATATTGTTGCCACATTTGTTGTTTTTCTGGTGATTGCTTACTTGTTGCAACTGCAACCCCCACTGCGCCAAGAGCTTGCAACTGAGATGCGCTCATGCGCTGTGCCCCATGATTGGCTAATGCGTGCGAAACTTCGTGCCCCAAAACCGTTGCTAATCCTGCATCATCTTTGGTGATAGGCAAAATTCCGGTATAAACAACAATTTTTCCACCGGGCATACACCAGGCATTCACGGCCTTGTCATCTACCAATTTATACTCCCATTTATAGTCTGTTAGATAATCTGGCTGCCCCAACGAGGTCAAATATTTTTGGGCGGCATCTTTTATTTTAATGCCTACTGTTTCTATTTTTTTGGCATCGGCAGTTCCTGTAATTACTTTGTTTTCTTTCAAAAAACTACCGTATTGCTGAAATGCTGACGGAAATAGTTCGCTGTTTGACACAAAATTCAAATCTTTTTTTCCAGTAAATGGATTTGTTACACACGAAAAAACAGTAGAAATGGCGATTAAAAGAAATATAATTTTTTTCATAATAATAATTTTAGAATGCAAAAATACAATTATTTTTTTATTAAAAATGAATCAGATTTTTTTACAATCTTAAAGCATTTAATATTTAAGAATGGGTTTCTATTTTTGAAAAACAATATATAGGATTAACCATTTTTTTAAATGCAAATTAGAAAAGTCATTTTCAGTTTTAAATCAACATTTATTCGTATTTTTGTTTACAAAAAAAATAAATTTAATTTTTAAATAGTTGATTATTAATAATTTAATGTTTAATTTTACAAACCCACACCTCTTTGATCTGCCAATATAAATTTAAAAAGCATGAAAAATTTTATAATATTTTCGTTATTACTTATCACTTTTAAAGGATTTTCACAAATAAGTAGCGAACAATTTCCGGTTTTTTCTAACTGCGAAAATCAATATGACAATGGTTTAAAAAATTGCTTTAATTTGCAGTTACAGCAATATGTTTATGATAACTTTACTTCAAACAGCAATGATTATAATGGTTTTATAAATGTTCTGTTTGAAGTTGAAGCCACTGGAAAGTTCAAGATATTATATATTGATACGGCTCTTGAATCTCTAAAAAATGAAACAATTAGAGTTTTTGAATCTTTACCGGTAATAAAGCCTGCAACTTTTAATGGAAAAGCGGTTTATCAAAAATTTTCGTTGAAAATTGCTATTCCAATAATATCGCCAAACCAAGCTGCTGCGCCAGTTTTGGTTACAAACTTCGAACCAAAACCAGTAGAATTGGCACAAATTGTTAATCAAAAATTTGAAAATCCGATTTTCAAGAGCCATCTCAATATTCCTTTTTCTCACAGCAATTATGAGGTGTTTGACCACGCAATGAATCAGGTTGGAAGTAACAGTCATACGGGTTCAAAGCCATTTCAATATACAGATGTAAATCATTATTTTGACTTACAAGCACACAATCAAAAGTTGTTAAAAAACAAAAAGGGATGGTGGAATCGCAAAATATTTGACGAAAATTTGTTTCAAATTCAAGGTGATGGTTATTGGTTCACGATCAATCCAGTTATTGATTTACAAGTTGGGAAAACAAATTTGGGAGATATATCTACTACTTTTCAAAACACGAGAGGCGTTTTTGTGCAGGGGGCACTTGGAGATCAATTGGTTTTTAGTTCTACAATATATGAAAGCCAAGGCTATTTTGCAGATTATTTTAATCAATATGCCAATGATATCAAGCCAAGCGGTGGCGATCCTGCGATTATTCCTGGAATTGGAATTGCCAAAGATTTCAAAAACAATGGCTATGATTTTCCGTCGGCAGAGGCCAATTTGAGTTTTACGGCCAATCGTTTTGTAAATTTACAGTTGGGATATTCACGTAATTTTTTGGGCGATGGCTACCGGTCTTTGCTTACAAGTGATGCCGCAAGTCCGTACCCATTTTTTAAAATAAATACTACTTTTTGGAAAATTAAATACACAAACACTTATATGTGGCTCAAAGATGTGCGTCCCGAAGTGACTTTGGAGCGCACTTATGCTACAAAATATATGGCAAATCACTATTTGAGTTGGAATATTTCGAACAGGTTGAATCTTGGTTTTTTTGAATCGGTAGTTTGGGCAAACACCAATAATCGTGGGTTTGATCTTAATTTTGTAAACCCAATTATTTTTTATCGCGCTGTAGAGTTTAGCTCTTCGGCTCGAAGTGGTAATGCGGTTTTGGGGCTAACTTCAAAATTCAAATGGAATAATCAAATTCATTTTTATGGTCAATTTATTTTGGATGAGTTTTCGTTGAGCGAGATCAAAGCGCAAAACCAAAGCTGGAAAAACAAATATGGCTATCAAATTGGGGCCAAATATTTTGATGCTTTTGGAAAAAAAAACCTCACGATTCAATTAGAATACAATCAAGTGCGCCCCTATGTGTATTCGCACAGCGATCCGATCACCAATTATGCTCACAACAATCAAAGTTTGGGTCATGCTTGGGGTGGCAATTTCAAAGAGTTTTTGGCAATTGTTCGGTACAAAAAAGAACGCTACTATACTGATGCCAAATTTACGTTTGGATTGCGTGGCCTTGACTTTGACACCACCGATGACAGCTTTAATTATGGAGGTAATATATATAAACCTTATGACGAGAATCGTCCTTATGACACCGGAGTTATCATAGGACAAGGCAACAAAACAACTGTTTTTATGGCCGATTTGCAGGCTGGATATCTTTTAAATCCAACAACTAATCTCAAATTATTTGGTAATTTTTTGTATCGAAACTTTTCGCCATCAACACAAACAACGAATGTTTTTTCGAGCAATACCAGCTGGTTCTCGATTGGAATTAGAACCGATCTTTTTAATTTTTATTTGGATTATTAAACACTCTTAAATTAAATTATTATATATTTCTAATTATTTTGAGCCATTTATCGACATAGAAATTTACTTGAAAAACCAGTTTCAATTGATAGATTAAAAACAAATTTAGCGATAACGAAAGTGCTAATTTGAAAATCAAAGTGATCATTTTGTTCTCAAAATGGGGTAAAAAATAAACAAATAACAAACTTGAAATGACTACCAAAACCAATTTGAAATAGGCAAAATCAAAAGGTGTCATTTTAAACTTATTGAAAATAAACCAAAGTTTGGCTACATTAAAAACCAACATAGATATCAATGATGCAACGGCAACCCCTATTATACCTAAATGAAATTGCAAAATAAAAAGCAAATTCAATCCAATATTAAGGAGAATTAGCACCAAAATAGCTGCCAAATTGAACCTATAATATTTTGAATAAGTGATAATTTCACCATTAAAACCGGTACCCATATTAATCAAAACAGTAAAGCCCAAAATTAAGATAACCGGAACAGATGAAACCAAATTTTGATGTGTGGGCAAAAGTTCAAATAGATTTTCGATTCCCAAAAAAATACAGCTATACAATAATGCACCAATACAAAAAAGCAGTTTTGCAGTTTCTTTGTATTTTAGACCAAGCAGTTTCAAATCATTGTTTTTCAAATAATTAGAAATTATTGGAGCATAAATAGCGAAGATTCCTGTAGCCGGAATTGCGAGTGCAGATGCCAAGGTCAAGCCAATACTAAAAGTGCCGTTGGCCTGCATCGAAATAAGTTTTGGAATCATAATAGCATCAATCCTAAATGCAAATACAGACCCCAAACTGCCTGCAAATGCAAACATGCAAAATTGGTAGTACTCTTTTTTGGGTAAGTTTTCAAACAAAGTCGAAAAATTATAATTGAATTTTGGCTTGAAAAAAACATATAAGTAAAAAGCCAATAAAACAAACAAAATGGCAAATGAAACTACATACAAAATCAAAGATTCTTGTATAGAAACATATCTAAACAGCAATAGAACAAATAATATTGGCAACGCAATTTTGGGTAAAATAGCTTCAAAAAGCGCAGGTATAGCCGTTTTTTGAAGTATCGAAGCTTGCTTTTTGAACAGCTCTACAAAGGCCAAAAAAACCG
>JAYTNQ010000117.1:0-1742 GCA_043748255.1 Bacteroidota bacterium | reverse complement strand
TCTGTCCCGCTGCACGCTATATCTTTTTGGATTTTCTGAAAAAGAAAATCCAAAAAGGATGCCGCTACATCGGGGCGATTTTAGACTTTTAGGGTTTTCAAGACCTTATTTATTATCGGTTCAATGTTATTTGTCTGTTGAACTTCGTTGACAGACGCTGAACTAAAAAGTTAATTTATATGAAAGCAAATTTAACCTTCCACCAAAATTGCTAAAACTCTTTTGAAATCATTGAGAAAAAGCAAAAAACTTTTGACGGATTACAGATAAAATTAAAAAAAAATTGATTTATTTTTATTTATTTTAAATAATATCGTAATATTGCAATATTATAATTTAATTCAAAATGGGAGCAACAAAAACGGAACATTTTACTGATAGGCAAAACCAATTGGCGACATTAGCAAAAGCGTTAGGACACCCAGCAAGAATTGCCATTTTGGACTATTTGCTAAAGGTAGATACCTGTATTTGTGGCGATATAGTAAACGAACTACCATTAGCACAGCCTACAATTTCACAACATTTAAAAGAATTAAAAAATGTAGGCCTTATAAAAGGAAATATTGAAGGAAACACAATTTGCTACTGTATAAACGAAAACTCTTTGAAAGTTTTGCAAGACTATTTTACAAATATTTCAATCGAAATGAAAAATAAAGAATCTAAATGTTGTTAAACTAAAAAATATTTAAAATGAAATTATCCGAAATTAAAGACATTCTACTTGGCCTGGAAAACGTAGTATTTCAGTTAGAAAATGGAACATTTGTTCCAGATCATTTCCACGTCACTGAAGTAGGAATGATTACAAAAAATTTTATAGACTGTGGCGGAACAATCAGAAATGAAAAGCTGGCAAATTTTCAATTATGGAACGCACACGACTTTGAACATCGACTAAAACCAACAAAATTGCTAAATATTATCAAACTCTCAGAGCAAAAATTAGGCATTCAAGATTTGGAAATAGAAGTAGAATATCAAGCAGAAACCATCGGAAAGTTTGGATTAATTTTTCAAAATAAAAAATTCGTTTTGACAAACAAAAAAACAGACTGTTTGGCAAAAGAAAATTGTAGTATTCCAGTAGCAAAAATACAAACAGCTTGTTGTTTACCAAATGATTGTTGCTTTTAATGTACACACAAAATACTAGTTTCAAAAACCGTTTCAAAAACAAATTTATAACTGATACCAAATGCAAATATTATTTGTGTTCTAATTCAAAAACATATTAAGATTATGAAAAAAATATTAGTGCTTTGCACAGGAAACAGTTGTAGGAGTCAAATAGCAGAAGGTTATTTGAGATTTTTTGCCGATGTAAATATAGAAATTTATAGTGCGGGAGTTGAAACACATGGGGTGAATCCAAAAGCGGTTGAAATCATGTATGAAGACGGAATTGATATTTCAAATCAGACATCTAACAATATTGACGAGTATAGAAATATTGATTTTGATTTTATTATAACCGTTTGCGACAATGCCAAAGAACGTTGTCCTTTTTTTGCTACACAGGCTTTAAAGTTTCATTACAATTTTCTGGATCCTGCAAAAGCTATCGGATCAGAAGAGGAAATAAAGGCTGAATTTAGATCAGTAAGACAATCAATAAAGGAATATTGTGAGGCTTTTGTCAAAAATATATTGACAACCAAATAAAAAAATAGCTTTTAACATCTGGTATATCATAAAACAAAAAAAACCTATTTGAAAATAAATTTAATCTTTTGAAG
>JAYTNQ010000116.1:0-4813 GCA_043748255.1 Bacteroidota bacterium | reverse complement strand
CTTTATCTTTTTCTGAAATTTTTAATTTAAAAGCGTGATAATAATCTCCAATTCCTGACATTGATTTATTCTCAATCAGTTCAAATTCATTTTTAAGTTTTATGTTCTGTTCTGCTAAAAGTTCAGTTGCATTGTTTATAGAGAAAAGTTCGTCTTCAAAAATTTCCGACAGAATAAACAAGCTAATTATAACTCCAATTATAATTGAAAAATATTTTCCGAATTTAGGATATCCAAGTTTTTTTGGAACCCAAAAGCTTAACCAAATTAATCCGATTATTAACACTAAAACTAATAAAAAAACAATTATTTAAGCTCCCATTTTTTTTCTAATTTCGTTTTTTCAGCGATCCGCCAAACTGACGGCTAACTTGCATATATACGCAACTACATTCGTATTTCATCAATTTTCGATTAGATTAGCAAAAGTTTGTTGCTTTTATTACTACAAATATATGCTTTTTTTAAAATTGTTAAATCATTTTTTCATTTTTTTCTGCTACGATTCTGCCTTATGGGTTTTGGATGAAATTCCAGCAGCCCGACAAAATAAAAACAATCAACACCCTACGAATAACGTCTTGAAAACACAAAAAAGTCTAAAATCGCCCCGATGTAGCGGTATCCTTTTATTGGTTTTTGAAAAAAAACAATAAAAGATATAGCGTGCAGCGGGACGGGTGGTGTGTGATAGGGGAAGTGTGCGCCAAAAAAAATGACACCTTAATCGGTCAAAAGATACAGAAATCCGAATAGTGGGATTGGAAATTTAGGGTCGTTTAGGTTCAAAATATAGTAGTAAGTGCCTTGTGGGAGTAGCTGTTTTTGGTTTGAAAAACCCAATGATGACGTGCCATTCCAGTCTTCGGTAGCGTTATTTCCAGTCCAAACTGTAGTGCCCCAACGGTTGAAAATTGTGAGTTTGAAGTTTTGAAAAATATCTCGTAAGCCATCTATCTGAAAGTGATCATAGTGGCCGTCTGCTTTTGTGGAAACCAAATTATAGAGTTTTGGTGGGCAATTTTCTGTTTCGAGATCAAAATTGGTGATATTAAAGCAATGATTTTGGTTTTCGATACGTACAAATATGGTTTGTGGTGTTTTTATTTTGATAGGAAAACCGAGTGTGATCGGATTGGTTTTTGTGGTTGCATCTTGGAGCGAAAAATAAAATTTTGCGGTATCTGTAGGCTCAAGTTTTACTTCATTTTCATAGTTTGAAAAATCAAATTGTCCGACTCCTAAACCTTGGTTGCATGTGATTATTTTAGCTAAAAAATTATATTTTGGGGGTGTTAAAAGCTTAATTATCTGATTGTTAAAATTATTATTCTCGACAAGTTCAACTATGGTTCCATCTCCATTTGGAAGTTGATCTACAACTATTTTGAGTTCAAATTCGGTATCGATTTCGGAGGGTACATCTATCAAAATGGTTTGTGTTTCAAACTGGTTTATGGCAATAGGCAGCTGTGTTTGGGTGGTGGCGATTAGGGTGTTATTGGCAAAAATAGCGATGGGAATATTTGCCGGCAATTCATTGGTAGCATTTGTATTAAAAACCGTGAATTCGACCTCGACTTGATTGGGGTCACATTTGGCTTGATAGCTGTTTATGAGTACAGTAGCATCGGGTAATTGGCTATTTAGCTTTGTGACAATAGTGTTTAGCAACACAAAATCTGTTGTTGAAGTAAAAGATATTTGTGCTGTTTGATCGCCTATTGCAATATTGCCGTCGATGGCATAGACATCCAAATCCATATTGTACAAATTGGTTGCTCCGTTGAAAGAGTTGCTTCCGTTGAAGGCATTATTTGGTGGGTTTTGTGAATTACTGAGTGTAATTCCGTTCAGTTTTAGCGTTTCGGTAGCTAATACTTGATCGCCTTCCCAGGCCAAAAAACCAATTTTGGACCCCAGATTATCAATCACATTGAGACTGTCGAGCGTTATATCAATAGCGGTTGGCACACCTTGCAGTCCGTCATACACATTCAATTGATTTATAGGTAGGTTGTTGTTTTTGAACACAATGAGTATTGCCCATCCGCCAAAATTGGTTCGATTATTGCAAAAATCATCTGTTAATAGTGTGGTTTGTAAGTCTAAATTTGAAAGTGTATATTCGCCATTTCCGGTGGTTTGAACCTGGGTTGTAATATCTGAAAAGGCACTGAAATAAGTCAAATTGGAGTCTGAATTGATAAAATTGAATGTCCGCTGTGCTGCAATATTAGTGTTGTTTAGCGAAATTTCAAAATCACCACTCCCTGATCCTGCCCAATATAGATAGGCTTTTTCAACAATTTGATCAGGGTTTAGGTTCAAATCTGCCGCAGCTGTTGAAAGAATAGTACAATTTGGATCGCCGTTATTTTCGGCTGTGTTGAGCGTATTTCCAATCATCACAAAATCGAATCGACCGTTGAATTGTTTGAATAATGTAATATTCTGCCCAAAAACCGAGCAATTAGAGAGTAAAAACACGACAATAATAATCAAAACGAGTCGTTTCACGATATAAAAATAAGTTATAAAGATACATATTTTTGCTTTGATTTGTATAAATAAAAAAAATGCAATAAGTTTTTTGATTTTTTGACGTTTTTAAATTCAAAAATGTATTTTTACGAAGTGAAAAATTTGAAGTGAAAAATTATACCATCAAACGTTATTCGGTTTCTGATTTTGAAATCTGGAATGCTTTTATAGACCAAGCAAAAAATGCCACTTTTTTGTTTGATCGTCGTTTTATGGATTATCATGCCAATCGGTTTGACGATTTTTCGATTTTGGTTTTTGAAGATAAAAAATTAGTGGCAATTGTGCCTGCTAATGTTGTTGCAAATGATTTTTTTTCGCACCAAGGCCTTACTTATGGCGGATTTGTTTGGCACAAAACTATCAAATTAAACAATGCCTTATCCATTTTTGATCAAGTTATACAGTTTTTGGCAGCGCAAAATATCACAAAAATACATCTGAAAATGACCCCTGCTTTCTATCACAATTGTCATTCGCAAGCAATAGAATACGGTCTTTTTTTAAAAAAAGCAATTTTGAAAAGACGCGATACTTTGGCTGTGGTTGATATGTACAATAAAATTACTTTTTCAAAATTAAGAAATCGAGGCATAAAAAAAGGTTATAATCATCAAATCGTAATAAAGGAAGAAATCGATTTTAGCCCGTTTTGGAATGACATTTTAATCCCAAATTTGAAAACAAAATACAACACAAAACCTGTGCATTCGTTATCAGAAATTCAACAATTAAAATTGCATTTCCCTAAAAATATCCGGCAATTTAATGTTTATTTTGAAGGAAAAATAGTTGCTGGCACCACTGTTTTTGAAACAACAACTACGGCACACGCACAATATATCGCTGGAAATGAACAAAAAGATGAACTTGGTAGTTTGGATTTTTTGTTTGCACATTTGATTCAAAATGTGTTTCAAAATAAACGCTATTTTGATTTTGGCATTTCAAACGAAAATAACGGAACCTTGCTTAATGAAGGACTTTCATATTGGAAAGAAAGTTTTGGAGCCGATATTTGGATGCACGATTTTTATGAACTTTCTATTCAAAATTTGATATGATTCCATTTTTAGATTTACAAAAAATTAACGAATTTCATCAAAAAGCGTTTCAAAAAAAATTAGACTTGATCCTGAAAAAAGGATGGTTTGTGCTTGGTGACGAAGTAGCATTGTTTGAAAAAAATTATGCAACGTATTGTAATTCAAAATATTGCATAGGAGTTGGCAACGGTTTAGATGCTTTGATTTTAATTTTCAAAGCTTATATCGAATTGGGTAAACTTCAAAAAGGCGATCAGGTGATTGTACCAGCAAACACCTATATCGCCAGTATTCTTGCCATTATTGCTGCAGATTTGGTTCCCGTTTTGATAGAACCAGAAATAAGCAGTTTTAATCTGGATCCAAAATTATTAGCCGCCAAAATTACAACCAAAACAAAAGCAATTTTGGTAGTACATTTGTATGGGCAACTTGCTGATATGAAAAATATTTTGAATATCGCAATGCAGCACAATTTGATCGTAATTGAAGACGCTGCACAATCTCACGGAGCCAAATTTCAGACCGATTTTTCAAATCAAAATATTGATTATCAAGGAAATGCGTCTGCACATAGTTTTTATCCCTCAAAAAATTTGGGAGCTCTTGGCGATGGTGGCGCCATTACTACAAACGATGAATTGTTGGCAAAAACCCTCAAAATGTTGCGTAACTATGGCTCTGAAACCAAATATTTGAACCAAATTATTGGCACAAACTCACGTCTTGACGAAATTCAAGCTGCATTTTTAAATGTAAAACTACCCTTTTTGGAAGACGAAAATAAAGTGCGACAAAACATCGCAAAACGCTATTTTTCTGGAATTAAAAACCCAAAAATATGCATGCCAAAGTGGGATTTTTCAACCAATCATGTATTTCATTTGTTTGTGATTAGAACCACAAATCGAAATGATTTACAAACGTTTCTGTCAAAAAATGGAATTCAAACAGTTATTCATTATCCCATTGCACCACAACATCAGCAAGCTTTAAAAAATTTTAATTTTGGACATTTCCCAATTACAGATCTCATACACAACCAAGTATTGAGTCTGCCTATGCACCATTTGTTGACAACAGAAAATATTGACCATATTATCAAAATAATAAACCAATATTAGATTGAAATTATTTCAAAACATATCACAAAATACCCTATTCAAAATAACCTCTTTGAACAGTTTGAGTGTAGCCATCAAAATTGGGATTGGGTTGATCAC